>NZ_JALKFY010000702.1:0-8188 GCF_023242985.1 Frankia sp. Mgl5
CCTCCCCAGAGCCTGGGGAGGCGGGCCCTCGGCGGTGGGACGGTCGCCCCGCCGGGTAACGGGCTAGCCGGTGGGTAGCCGCGCGGTGATGTCGTCCACGGTGACAGCGGGAACGGCAAGGCCGCCGTGCAGAAGCTGGTGGCATCCCCCGTGGCGGCGGCCGGCCAGACCAGGACCGGCCGGGACCGCCATCACAAGCCGGCCCCGGCCGTGGGCGGCCCGCGCGAGCGTCATCGCCTGCCCCGCCGTTTCCGCTTCGACGACCAGCAGCGCCGAGCTCAAGGCGCCGAGCAGCGTCATCCGTGTCTCGAGCCAGCGGCCCGGCTCCCCGGTGCCGGGCGCGGCCGGTGCCAGCGGGGTGAGGCTGAGCACGACACCTCGGATGGCCACCGTGGCGAGCAGGCCGCGGTAGCGGGCGAGGGCGCCGGGCGTCGACGAGGTGAGGACGCCGACCGTCGGGCCGTGCGGCGCGGCGCTGGTCAACGCCTGCAGCCCGATCCCCGCCGTGACGGCGGCGGTGACGGCGACCGGCGGTGTGGCGGTTGCCAGCCCCCAGGTGAGGCTGCGGGTGTGGTGCACGCCGTGCGCGCTCGGGCTACGGGTGCCGGTGACGGTGACCGACCGGGCTGTGAGGTCGGCGAGGTGGCCGTTGCCGCGCGCCCACAGGGCGATCGGCATGCCCCGCGTCGGGGTGAGGGTGGTGGGCCATTCGTCGTCCCCCGGGCAGAGCAGCCGCCACAGGCCGGCGGTGTGGCCGGCGAGTAGCTCGTCGGGGTCGACGTCCGGCCTGGTGGGAAGGGGCCGCCGTACGGCTTCGGCGCCGCCGGTGTGTACGGCGGTGTCACGAACCCGGTCGGGGGGAAGCAGGGTCAGCGCGGCGCGGGCACGGCGCTCGAGAGATATCGGCATCGGCGGGGTCCCTTCAGGTGACGGACGGGATGGCCTCGCCGGCCCTCCCGTGGGGCCCCGGCGGTGGCCTGGGGTTGGTCCTGTAGCGCCGGCTACGGGGCCGGCTGGCCCCGGTCCGCGACGACGGGCCGGGGGCCGGTGGGTGCGGCGGACGCGCCGTGTCAGGCTGCGGGCAGGTGGCTGGTGATGGCGGTGGCCGTGGTGACGGGGATGGCGACGGCGCCGCGTAGAAGCTGGCCGCAGCCGCTGTAGCGGCGCAGATCGGCGTGGTCCTCGGGGGGTACCGCCATCACCATGCGGCCCTGACGGTGGGCGACCCGCGCGGCCTCCATCACCGAGCCGGTCTCCTCCACCTCGACGACCAGTAACGCCGACGCCAGCGCCGCGAGTAGCGCCGTGCGCATGGCCAGGCGACGCTGCGGTGCATCGTGCGCCGAGGGCCCCAGCGGGGGAGCGTCGCTCAGCGCGACGCCATGGGCCAGACCATCTCGAGGAGCCCGGGGTGACGGGACAGAGAGGTCGGTGCCAGGACGGCCACGGTGGGTCCGTCGGGCGCTGCGGCGGCCAAGGCCTGCACCCCGATCCCCGACCCCGCCGTCGCCATCACGGTGACCGGTGGTGTGGCCGTGACAACGCCGTGCGCGAGCAGGCCGGTGTGGCGCGCGCCGTGCGGGCTCGGCGCGCGGGTACCGGTGACCGCGACGGACCGGGCTGTGAGACGGGTGAGGTGGCCGTTGCCGCGTGCCCAGAGGGCCACCGGGGCGAGCCCGGACCGAGTGAGGGCGGTGGGCCATTCATCGTCCCCGGGGCACAGCAGCCGCCAGCCGGCGGCCGTATGGGCGGCGAGCAGGTCGTCGGGGTCGATGTCCAGTCGGGTGCGAAGGTCCCGCACGCCGGCCTCGGCGCCGCCGGCGTGTAGGGCGATGTCGCGAGGAAACAGGGTCAGTACCGCGCGGGCGCAGCGCTCGGCGGGCGAAACAGGCATGCACAACGCCTTTCATGCGGAGGCGCAAGCAGGGGGATCACCCCCGGGGCGGGCACGGTCAGACGGACGCGTCGACCGGCTGCGGGTCGGTGTCAGCGGGGCGGGAGGCGCCCTCGGGTGTGGCGGGCGCCGGCACCGGCCGGGGGGCGACCCACGGGAAATGCAGGCTCAGCGGCGTGCCGGCCGGGACCGTGCGCGGCTGGGACACCCGGTGGTCGGCGCGCCACGACTCGACGCAGCCGGGGCAGATCGTGCTCGCGTGGGGGCCGTCGTAGTCGACCGTGTCGAGCGGCCAGTCCGTGGGTGCCGCCTCCGGGCACCCGTCCGGGAAGAACGGAACCAGATCGGTGGCGTTGAGGGTCGGGTTGTCGGGATGGCCGCCGGCGTCGCGTAGCTGGGTCAGGACACGGCCGGTGACATCGGAAACATGCATCGGGAAGCTCCGTTTCACGGTGGGTGATGGTTTTCCGGTACCCCGGCGCGCCGGGGGCTATCGGAATACGCGCCGCGCGTATCGGACCGAACGATCGGATAGCGGCGCGCGATGGAATCGTAGCTCGATATGCCGGCGCGGTAAACAATTTCCGCATCCCATGTTGGGAACATGGGAGGCGCGCGTTCGAGGATTCCTTAATCCTGCCGCGGCGGCTTTCACTTTGGGTGTTCGAATGTGTATCGAGAACACGCCCTGGAAGGGCGGTGCTTCAGAGTTCTTCTGCGGCGGCGGTGGGCCGGGTAGTGGGACCGCCGGTCCGCGTCAGGCGAGACGTGGAAGACAGGTACGGTGCGACCCTGGGGGACGTGCCCGGTGCGGCGCAGCCGTCATCCTCCCGCGGCGATCCGGGCGTTGGCGATGGTGATGCCGGCGGCGCGCAGGGAGTCGAGGAGTTCCTCGCGTTCGCGGAGCAGGTCGCCCACCTGACTGAACAGCGAGTCAAGCTCAGTCGAGTCCACGAAGCTGTCGTCGTCGACTCCCTCGAGTGACCTGCCCAGCGCGTGGGGCAGGTCGGCGAGCATCAGGTCATGGACGGTCTGGCGGACCTCGGTGTACCGGGCCACGACATCGGCCAGGTTCTCGTCGCCGTTCACCTCCGCCAACAGATCGGACGTGTGCATGGGGTGCCCTTCTTTCCGGTTCGTCGGACGCGCAAGTTGGTGGGGTGCTCGTGCCGCCGGCTTCGTGGCCAGGCCTTCCCGCGGACCCGGCGGGGGTCGGCGTGGCCGCAGGCGCGGTGACGGCGACCCGCACCCCCGACGTGACGGCCCCGGCGTCATCCGCTCCGCTGGTGCCGGTGCCGGTGCGTGGGCACGGTGGGCGGGTGTGTGGCGGGCGGGCCGGTCGGTGTCGCCGGAACCGCGTCCAGGCCAGGGCGGGTGCCGGGCGGGCGGGGGGGCGGGTACCAGGCCGGATCCGGGGTCAGGTCGTCGGAGTTCAGCCGGGCGCAGTCGGCCTGCGCCTGCTGCCAGGCCTGCCGGGGGCTGCCGTAGTAGGCCGTGCAGGCGGTGTAGGTGGCGGGCGGGGAGGGCGTGTGTCAATGGCCATTTCGTTCTCCCCGTAGGCGGCCTGCGGTTCTCCCCACTGGCGGCCAGGGAATCCTCCCCAACGGCGGCCAGATAGCTCCCCGCCGTGGATGAGGTGCGGATCAGGTCAACGCCTTCACTCCCTTCCCGGAGGTGGCCTGGGCGAGCCGGAACCAAGGCGCGGGGAAGCACACGGCGACCTGCTGATAGTCGGCCGGGGTCAGTCGGTGGGGCGTCTTGTCCGCGTCGATCCGCATCAGGACCCGCCTCGGGTAGAGCAGGACCAGGCGGCCGGCGTCGTGCCCGTCAGCGGTCCGCAAGCCCGCGAGGATCTCCACCCCGTGGTCGTGCCCCGCCGGGCGGGCGGCGGACCGGTCGATCGTCAGGACGGCGCTGCCGAGAAGGACGGTCTCGACGTCGCCGCCGGTCGGGGGTGATGTCGTCATTGCGATCTCCCTTTGCTGACGGGTGGGGGCGTGCGAGCGCCGGCCCGGCGGTAGAAAAAAAGGGGGGTGAGGCCTGCGTGCCTGTCGAGGACGGCGCACGTGGCACCCGGAAATCCGGCGCGGTGAACCAGCACCCGGTACACGGGCACGGGCACGGGCACGGGCACGGGTATGGGGAGATGGCCGCTCGAGGAATGCCCCGAACGGCCTTTCTCTCCGGTGTTATTTCGCCGGCCGCCTCCTCCAGGTCGGGAAACGGGAGGTGCGGGCGCGGGGACGGCGCCCGGCGCTGTCATCGCTGCCTGAGACGGGGGGCGGGTTCCCGTTGCCGGCCGGGGGGACCAGGGGTGCCTGGGGGGCGAGGATGCGGTAGGCGTCGGCGATCAGCTGTGCGGCGACCGGCGTGAACGTGGTCTCGTCGGTGATGGAGGTGCGCCCGTCGGGCTGCCAGCGTTCCGCCGGCTCGGTGAGGAGCTGACTCCAGCCCGTGGGGGTGAGGATGTCCGCGGTGGCCGATGAGGTGTGCTGGTGGTCTTCGTGGTGATCGAAGATGCGGAAGACCCGTACCCGGACCGTGTGCTGCGGTAGGCGGTAGACGCGGATGAGTGCGTAGCCACGCGCGATGTACCCGAAGGTTTCGTGGTGCAGGACGGCGACGCGCTCCACGTCCTCGTCGAAGGTGAGGAAGTACTGCGGCTCGCTGCGGTGAGGATGCCCGGCCGGGCAGGCGTGCAGCTCGGGATCCTCGTCGCGGTCGAGAGCGTCGGTGTCGAAGGGGATGGTGACGATCCACAGGTCCGAGCCGTGCCTGGCATGGTCCCGGGCCCGCTGGACGGGGTCGGCGTGGCGGTAGAGGTCACCGGTGTGGAGCTCGACCGCCATGACGACGCCGAGGGATTCCCTGTCCTCGACGGGCTGCGGGGGTGCCGGTGTCTGCTCGGCGGTGAACGTCTCGCGAGCGGCGCGCTGCTGTGTGGGGGGCCGGTTCATGGATGCTCCTTCAACGGTGGTCGCGGGTGGTGGGCGGCCCGGGGCGCAGGGGATGCTGGCTGGCCCCGGGCTGGGTGGGGGTTGGTGTCAGCGGAGGCTGCGGAGGCGAACTGGTCGGGGCGGTGTGGATAGGGCGGGTGCGGCCCCCCGGGGGTGAGGGCCGCACCCGGGGGTGGGTTAGGCCGGGCGCAGGGCGCGCAGGGCGGCGGCGGCGATCGCGTCGGCGGTGTGCGCGGGGGTACCGAGGGTGATCCCGGGGGCGGGTGGGATCGGGACGTCCTTCTCGTAGCGGGTGATCCACAGCAGGTGGCAGCCGCTCGCGGCGAGCCGGCGCAGCCTGATCTCGCCCTGCTCCAGCTCAGTGGGCAGGAAGTCCCCGTCGGAGATGACCACGAGCATGCGGGTCGCGCCGCCGGGACGGTCCAGGCCGAGGCTGGCGGTGAGCAGGTCGACCGCCTGGGTGAAGACCTCGATGCCGTCGTCCGCCTTGAACTCGGTCACCTTCTGCGGGGCGGCCCCGGGATGGGTGAGAGGCCGGACATGCCGTCCGAAGATCACTGTTTGGGTGTGGGTGCCGGGAACGGCGGCGGCAGCTGTCGCGGTGATCCACGCGGCGGAGGCGGCAGGCTTGGCGAACCTGTCCATGGAGCCGGAGACGTCGACCGCGATGCCCAGGCGCAGGGGCGGTTTCGGAACCTTCTTGTGGAGGGTGCGGGTGAACGGCCGGGCGGTCGGGAGGGCACCGGCGGCACGTTGCGCGTCGGCGGCCAACGCGCCACGCATCCGCAGTCTCCCCGGGGGTGTGGGGGAGGTGAGGGTGACCGGGGCCCGCCCTGGGACGGCGGCGCGGCGCAGGGCACGGGCCAGCGTTCCCGCTGCGGCCCGCTCGGCGGCTTTCGGGGGGCGGGTACCGGCGGTGAGCGTCTCCCCGCTCATGGTGTGTCCGTGCGGGTCGGCGGTGATCGCGTCGAGTGTCCTGGCGATCGCTTCCCCGAGCGGTGTGCCCACCCCGGGCCCGGCGGGCATGATCGGCGCGCTGTCCTCCTCCTCGCCGACGAGGTCGGCCCACTGCTCGCCGAGGCGGAGCATCGTGGCGGTGTCGTCATCGGCGGTGTCCTGCGCGGCGTGCCAGATCCGGCGCAGCTCGGCGAGGTCATCGGCGCCGAGGATGTCCTCGCAGATCGCCTCCACCGGGGCCGCTTCGTGCGGGCCGAGGATCCCGGCGTCGGCTCGGGCGAGGAGCAGGGCGGCGGCTTGGGCGGCGGCGGCGCGGGTCATCGGCACCGGCGGAGCCGGTGTGCCCGTAGGCGCAACGGTGCGGCCGGCCGCAGGTGCCGGCACGGGCGCGGGTGGCTCCGCCGACGGCCCGCCGGAGTCGGGAAGGAACGACGGGAGGATGAGACTGGTGGCGCTGGCGCGCAGGTAGTGCCGGTCGCCTGCTCGCCGTCCGATCTGGGCGGCTTCAATACGCGCCTCTTCCAAAAGCATCGCGGCTCGTCCGGCAGCGGTATTGATGTCGGTGGGGGTGCGCCACCGGGTGTGGGCGGCGTGCGCGCCTTCGTGGGTGAGCACCCCCCACAGGGCCGGGTACCGCTTCGCGTCCCGGACGGTGCCCTCCACCGTGGTCGGGTCCATGCCGGCGGGCAGGCTGGCCGCGTCGACCTCGATCACCCCGAGGGCGGGGATGTGCACGCCCGGGGCGCCTCGCCCGGCACCGGGCGCGCAGGTGACGATCAGGTCTTTGCGCCCGGAGATGGTGGCGATGTCGCGGGTCATGGCGGCGGAGATCCGTAGCCATTCCCCTTCGGGGTCGGGGGCGGGGATGGTCGGGTCGGTGTGGATGTGCTCGGGTGGCATCGCGGAGCTCCTCGGCGGGGGCGGGGGGGGGGGGGGGGGGGGCCCCCCCCCCCCCCCCGGGGGGGGGGGGGGGGGGGGGGGGGGGGGGGGGTTGTTTTGGGGGGGGGGGGGGGGGGGGGGGGGGTTGGCTTCGCCCACCCGCCGCACGTCGTGGGGTGGGAAGGGAGGGGAGGGGGCTGGGTTAGATCTGCGTGCCGAGGGCGAGGGGGGTGAGCTTCGCCCCGAACGCCTTTTCGACGGTGTCCGTGACCGTCGGGCGGTCCTCTTCCGGGGCGATCCCGATCAGGTTCGCTGCCGCCGCCGGAACACCCAACACATCCACGATCTTCTGAAAGGCGATCAGTTCGCGGAGCTGGGGTGACCAGCCGATGTCCCCGGCTTCCCGGCGCCGGTGCAGGTTCCGGGCGACGGTCACCGCCCGACTGTCGATCTTGAGTCGGGTGGCCAGGTCGAAATCGGTGCTCACCTCGACCTGCACCGAGAACCGGGAGGACAGTGCCTCGGTGAGGATCGCCCCGTGCACGCCCGGGTTGTGTCCAGCGATCACGTAGAAGCCGGGGGCGGCGTCGATCGTCTCGCCCTTGTGCGCTTTCACCACGATCCTTTTGCGGCCGTCCATCGCGGGATAGACCACCGCGAGGACCGCCGGGCTGATCAACGTCGCGTCGTCGATCAACAGGACTTTGCCTTCCACCATGGCGGTGATCAGCGGCCCGTGGATGAATTCATACCGGCCGTCGGGGGTTTGGGTGTATTCCCCGATCAGGTCACCGACCTGGGTGTCCCCGTCCCCCGCGATCGTGATCAGATCGTCGCCGAAGGCGGCCTCGATCACGCTCGTCTTCCCCGTCCCGGGCGGTCCGTAGAGCAGGACCGGTACTTCCGCCGTGCGTAGCTTGCGCAGGACTTCCACGTCAGGCAGGTCCGCCAGCTTCCGGGGCCGGTACACCTGCCCCGACGGGCGGATGATCCCCCCGTCCGGCGTCGTAGGCGGAAGGGGCGGCCGGGGCTTCGGCACCACCGCCGGGGCCGGTACCAGGGGTGGGGTGGGGCGGGGCTTTGCCACGGGTGGGGTGCCGGTACGTCCGAATGCGTCCCGCGTGGTGGGGGTGGCCGTGTACCGGCGGGGCTTGGTGCTGGTGAGTGTGGCCTGCCCGGCTTCGGCCAGACGGTGCAGCGCGTTGCCCACGGCGCCGTTACTGCGCGCCAACGCCTTCGCCACGGTCGTCGGGGTGTGGGACCCGGACGGGTGATCGAGAAGGTAGCGGGCGACCAGCTGGTGCAGTTCGAACGGTGCCAGACGGGGGGCGGACGGGGTCGGGGCAGGGCTGCTCATCCTGATCTCCAGGCAGGTAGGGGTGCGGGGCGGCCGGGGGGTGGGGTGCGGCGGTGCGGGGGTCCCGCCCCCGGGGGGGGGTGACGGCCCCCGGGCCGGGCCCCGGGGGTGGGTGGTGAGGCGATGTAGGGGAAGACGGCGGAT
>NZ_JALKFY010000703.1:0-7989 GCF_023242985.1 Frankia sp. Mgl5
GCCCCCCGGGGGGGGGGCCGGGGCGCGGGGCGGGGCCGGGGGCCGGTCGCGGCGGGGGGCGGGGGGGCGGGCCCCGCGCGGGGGCCGCGCGGCGAGCCGCCCGCGAGATCCTCCAACGATTCCTCCAGCAGCCGGTGCACGTCCTCGAACGCCTCCAGGTGCTCGGCGGCCGGCCGGCCGGGGAGCGTGGCGAGCCGCGCGAGCGCCGCGCTCAGCTCGGCGGACAGTTCGTCGGTGTTCACCGAACCAGCCTCTCGCATTCCGGGGGGCGTCCGCGCCCGGCCGCGGCATCACCTGGCGGGCACGTGGCTGCCCTCACATCCGCCGGCGTCCCGCCGGGGGCGGCACGCACACGCTAGTGTCGCTGACGGCCGGATCCGCCGTACCCGGAGGATCCGTCACGGCACGGACGACGGGTGCTGCGGGCGCAGGAGGTGACCGTCCAGCATGGCGGACAGACTGCAGTGCGAGGCAGCGCTGCGAGCCCTCGCCGACCGGCTCGACGAGCTCACGCGCGAACGCCGGCCGCCGCGTACCCCGGACCGGGTGATCGTGTGCCGGATCCCGGACCTGCGGACCACGTTCTCCGGTCAGCTCCGCGACGGCTGCCTGCGCGACATCGGCGAGGGCGAGCTGCCGGGGGCCCAGATCACCCTCACCCTGAGCAGCGACGACCTGCTCGCTGTGACCGACGGCACCCTTTCGGTGACGACGGCGTGGGCCAGCGGCCGGCTCAAGGTCGACGCGAGCGTCCGCGACCTCCTGCGGGTCCGCTCCCTGCTCTGACCGTGCCCGCTCTGACCGTGCCCGCTCCGGCTGGGCCCGCTCCGGCTGGGCCCTGCTTCTGATGGGCTCCTGTCCCGACCGGGCCCGCGGGTCGCCGGGACGTCGTCAGCGCGCGGCCGGCGCGCGCAGGTCCTCGCAGCCCGGCGGCCGATCAGTGGCCAGGGCCTCGACCGGACGGCCCTCGTCCGCTGCCGCCCAGACCAGCGCGCACGCGGCCCGCAGCGCGTCCAACCCGTCGTCCGGCCCGTCGCTCCCGGGGTCGGCGCTCCCGGGGTCGGCCTGGTGCCAGCGCAGGGTGCCGCCGTCCAGGTCGCACGTCCACCCGCCGCACCGGGATGAGCCGTCCCGGGCGAGCGCGGCGGGCTGGGGGCGCAGCAGCCCGCGCAGGTCGGCGGCGAGGAAGGTCGGCCGGTGCCGCGCGGGCGCGCCGAGCAGCTCCGCGGGCCCGGTGACACCGGTGAACACCAGCAGAGTCGGCGTGCCGGCGCGGAAACCCGCCTCGATGTCGGTGTCCAGCCGGTCGCCGACGATGATCGGATCACGCGCGCCGCTGCGCCGCACCGACTCCGCGTGCATCGCGAACTCCGGTTTCCCGGTCACCTCGGGCTCCGCGCCCGTCGCGGCCCGGACGAAGGCCACCAGCGCCCCGTTACCGGGCGCCAGGCCACGCTCCGTCGGCACTGTCAGGTCGGTGTTGCTCGCGACCCACCACGCCCCCGCCCGGATCGCCAGCACCGCCTCGGCCAGCCGGGCATAGTTGATCTCCGGATCGAAGCCCTGGACCACGGCGGCCGGCTCGTCCGCGGCCGACCCGGTCGGGACCAGACCCTCCGCGCGCACCGCCTCCCGGAGCCCGACACCTCCGGCGACCAGGACCACCGCCCCGGCCGGTAACCGTTCGGCGAGCACGTGCGCCGCCGCCTGCGCCGAGGTGACGACCTCCGACGGTTCGGCTGGCACGCCGAAACCCGTCAGCCGCGCGGCGACGGTCTCCGGGGTCCGCAGCGCGTTGTTCGTCACGTAGACGGTGCGCATCCCCTGCCGGCCCGCGGCCTCGATGGCCGCCGCGGCGTGCGGCACAGCCCGCTCGCCGCGGTTCACCACCCCGTCGAGATCCATCAGCGCGACGTCGAACATCGCCGCCAGTGGACGACTCGTGCCGGCGAGCACGGACCACGCCGTGCCCGCCGCCTCTCGGGGGACCGTCACGCGCGGTTCAGAGCGGCCCGCGCCCCGCGCAGGGCGACCCCGTAGTGCGCCAGATCGGGCCGCATCGCCACCGCGAGCGCAAGATGCTCGACGGCGGAGCGCAGGTCGCCGGTGCGGCGCGCGGCCATCCCGAGGCCGAACTGGGCGTAGTCGTCGGTCGGATGGCGGTCGACGATCCAGGCGAAGGTCCGCAGGGCGTCGTCGTACTGCCCGGCCTCGAACTGCGCCCGACCCAGCGCCTCCCGCACACTCGGGGACGCCGGCTCCGCCGCGACGGCATGCGCGAGGAGCTGCACCGCCGCGTTCGCGTCACCGTGCCCGAGCAGCGCCATCCCGCGGGTGTACCAGTCGTAGACCTCACCGGCCGGCGAGCGGACCGACTCGGCCTGCCGCCGCTCACCGCCGCTACCGCCGCCGACGCCGTTGCCATTGCCGTCAGCGCCGCCGTTGCCGTTGCCGTTCGGAACGCCGAATTCCTCCGTCATGGCACCTCCACGTCGTCCGGACCGCCACGGCCGTGGCCACCGCGGCGGCGGCATCAGCACCGCCGGGACGCCGCACCGGGCCGCGCCGGGCAGCCACCGGCCGCGACCGAAGCCCGACCGGCACCGCCCATGACCGGCACCGGCGACCGGCCGTCATCCGGCCGGCCCCACCGGCCGGCGTCCTCGGCGACCCAGGTGGGGTGGAGGCGTCCCACCCTCCCATCCAGTTTCGCCGCAAGCGGCGTCCACATGCCTCAACATCGGAATAACGGCCTGTCTTCCGCGGCGTGACCTGGCCGGCAGGCGGGGGCGACCGGGCAGCCCCAGCACCTACGATGCGCCTCATGGTTGCCCCTGACGCCGCCGTGCCCGTTCCAGCCGGGCTCGTCCTCGCGCCGTTCCGCGCGGCGCGGTTCACCGCCGCCGGCCCGGATCTCGCCGCGCTGACCTCCCCGCCCTACGACGTCATCGACGAGGACGGCCGCACCGCCCTCGAGGCGGCCGCGGAACACAACGTCGTCCGGCTGATCCTGCCGCGGGACCTCTCCCCCGCCGAGCCGGACAGCCGGTACGACCGGGCGGCGCGCACCCTGCGGGAATGGCTGGACGCCGGGATCCTCGCCCGGGACGAGGCCCCCGCGCTCTACGTCTACGAGCAGGAGCAGGACGGCCACCTCCAGCGCGGACTCGTCGGTGCCCTCGCCCTGGCCGACCCGGACGCGGGCATCGTCCTGCCCCACGAGAACACCATGGCCGGACCGGTCTCCGACCGGCTCGCGCTGACTCGGGCGACCGCCGCGAACCTGGAACCGATCTTCCTGCTCTACGACGGCGGCGGCCCGGCCAGCCAGGTCGTCGCCGCCGCGGTGACCACCCCGCCGATCGTGGACGCCCACACCGACGACGGGGTGACCCACCGGATCTGGGCGATCGACGACCCCGCCCAGCTGGAGACCATCGCGGCGGATCTCCTCCCCCGCCGCGCGGTCATCGCCGACGGCCACCACCGGTACGCCACATACCGCCATTACCAGGCGGAACGGCACGCCGCGGGCGACGGTGCCGGCGCCTGGGACTTCGGGCTCACCTTCCTGGTGGACGCGACCGCCAACGGCCCGCAGGTGCACGCGATCCACCGCGCCGTGCTGGGACTCACCCTCGCCGACGCCGTAGCGCGGGCCGAGGGCGCCTTCACCGTCCGCCGGCTGACCGAGGCCGCCGGTGCCGGTGCCGGTGCACCGGTCGACGCCGCGGCGCTGCTCGACGAGCTCGCCAAGGCGGGCCACGACGGCCACGCCTTCGTGATCAGCGACGACTCGGACGCCTATCTGCTGACGGCGCCCGCCGCCGATCTCCTCGCTCGCACGCTGCCCGCCGACCGGTCGGCGGCGTTCCGCGGCCTCGACGTGACCGTCGCGCACCTGGCGCTGATCACAAACGTGTGGGGCCTGGAGGACAAGGTCGGCGTCGTCGACTACTACCACGACGCCCCCGCCGCGCTCGCCGCCGCACGCGCCACCGGCGGTGTCGCGCTGCTACTCAACCCGACCCCGGTCGCCGACGTGACCGCCGTCGCCGGGGCCGCGGAGCGGATGCCCCGCAAGTCGACCCTGTTCACCCCGAAGCCACGCACCGGCCTGCTGATACGCCCGTTGGACTGACTCCGCTCGGGCGCCTGTCCTTGGCGCCTGTCCTTTCGGTCCTGCGCGGGGCTCGGGTGCTCGAACGCCCGGTCTCTCTCGGGCGCTCAACAGTTCGAGCGCCCGAGAGAGTGGCGGTGCCCCGGGGTCAGTCCTCGGATGTCCGGTGCGCTCCGGCCTGGTCCGCACCGCCCGGGGCGTCCGAGAAAATGATCTCCGGAATCGGCGGGGTGTCGGCGGTCACCTCCGCGGCAGGTACCGCGCTCGTGTCCTCGGCCGCGGAGAAGCCGACCTCGATGGGCTCCACGGCCGCGGCGGGCTCCGCCGGCGCCGGCTGCTCGACCGGTGCCGCCGGCTCGCCGTCGACGGTCACATCGACCGCTGCCCCGGCGTCACTGGCGCCACCCGTGTCGCCATGGTCGGCGGCCTCAGCTTCCGCGTCACCGGCATCGTCGGCGTCGGCGTCGGCGTCGGCCAGCGCGGCGTCATCTGCCACGGCGTCAACGGCCGCACCTGTGCCGGAGGCGATCAGGCCGTCAGGGTCCGGTTCGTCCTCGTCTACGGCCGCGCCGTCGTGGGTCTCGGCGGCGGGCCCGTCGTCTTCGAGTCGCTCGTCACCGAGCAGCTCGTCCTCGAGCCGATCGCTCTCCGGCCCGTCGTCCTCGGCGCCGTCGTCCTCGTTGTCGATCTCGGTCTCGTCATCGGTCTCGTCATCGATGGTGAGCTCGTAGACGCGCTCGGCCGCGTCGGTCGTGTCCTCGTCGATGCCGGCCGTGGCCGTGAACCAGCGCAGCGCCTCCATCGTGCGACCGGCCGCCAGCAGCGCCTCGGCGTAGGCGTACCAGAGACGGGGCGTCCACGGCTTCGGCTCCGTTCTGGCGGTCACCTCGTCGCGCAGCAGCACCGCGGCCGCCTCCGGCTGACCCATGTCGCGCCGGGCACCGGACACGACGATCAGGAGCTCGGCCCGGCCGGCGGCGTCCAGCGCCGCGACACCCGGGTCCGAGAGGTAGTCGATCGCGCGTTCGGGCCGACCGAGGCCACGTTCGGCGTCAGCCATCAGCGGGAGGTTGTGGGACGAGCCGTCGATGCGGCGGGCCGCGCGCAGCTCCAGCAGCGCGGAGGCGAACTCGCCGGCGTGGTAGGCCGCGACTCCCACGGCCTCCCGCACCGCGGCCATCCTGGGCAGCCGGGCCGCCGCGGCACGCGCGTGAGCCAGCGCCTGCACCGGGTCGGTGTCGACGAGCAGCGCGGTCGCGACGAGGTGCCGGGCGATCGTCTCGGCCAGCGGCGCGGGCACGCTGCGCAGGTCACGGCGAATGTCGCGATCAAGCAGCTCGGCCTTGGCCTCGTCCGGCAGCGCAGGTGCGGGCGGCCTGCGGCGCGCCGTGACGTCGTCCCTGTTCGGCCGGCCGGCCGACCCCGCGGAGGATCGACCCCCGGCTCCGCCGGCCGGACGCGTGCCGGGGCCCGAACGGCTGGGCCCGCCGCTCACCCCGCCACGGCCGGCCCGAGGTCCCCCGCCCGATCCCGAGCGGGCGTCCGGACCACGGCGACCCGCATAGGAGCCCCCTGCGCCGGCACGGTTCGCGTCGAACCGGCTCCCACCGGATCGATCCGGCCGAGCCGCCCGATCCGGCCGTTCCTGGTACGTACGTGCCTGATACGGACGTCCCGTGTCCGCACGGCCCTGACCGGAGCGGCCCTCGTCCGGGCGGCCCTGGTTCGCACGGGCCTCATAGGAGCGGGTCTGGTCGGGACGGGCCCGATCCGCACCGGTGCCCGGAGCGTCCGGTCGGTCCGTGCGCTCCGCCCGATCTACCCGGTCCGTGCCGGACGCGGGCTGCTCACGGTGCGTCGGCCGCGTGTAGGGCCGTGCGGACGAGCCCCCGCCGGGTGGGCCACTCCGACGGCTGTCACCGCGATCGGACCCGGCGCCACGATCGGGCCGGTGACCACGGTCGGGTCCGGAGGCGCGATCGGGCCGGTGACCACGGTCGTACCCGGAGCCGTTGGAGGTCCGGGCATCGCCGGTCGCACCGCTTTGCCAGGGCCGCGACCCGGCCGACGGGGGACGCCGGTCGGCACCCGGGCCGCGGCCGGCCGCCGTCCCCTCGGACCTGCCCGGGCCGTCACGTCGAATCCCACTACGCGGACCTGCCGCGCCCCGTGTCGCCGCGTCCCCCGAGGAGGGTCGCCACTGGCCCGAGCCCTGCGCCCGTGAGCGCCGCTCGAACCGGTTCTCGCCCGAGCCGCCGTTTCCGGGGCCCGCGGAACCGTCACGCCCACCGCCGACCGGCCGCCCGGCACCGTACGGACGCCCGGAGGAGCCCCGCGCCGTCTGGCCCGACGTCGGTCGTCCACTGGACGGTCGTCCACCGCCGTCTCCGTAGCTGCGCTGCCCACCGCGGTCGGGTGACGAACCGGCTCGAGAGCCGCCGCCGGCCCAGCCGCCGCCATCCCGCCGAGCATCACCGCGGCCACGCTCGTCACGACCTCCGCCGTGGCGGGGCCCGTCGTGACGAGGCCCGTCGTGACGAGGCCCGTCATGGCGGGACCCCTCGTGACGAGGGCCGTCGTGACGGGATGTGGTACCGCGGGCCGCGTCGTAGGGCGGCCTGTCACTCTGTCTGGGGCGGTCTCCCGCCTCGCGGGACGGGCTCCCCGACCACTGCCGGCCCCGCGAATCCGAGGCCGGCGCGCTCCGGCCGGAGCCCTCCCAGCGGCGGGCGGGCCGGCCACCCTCGGACCGGCCCTGTCCTTCCGGCCGGCCCTGCCCTTCCGGCCGGCCCGCACCGCCGGACCAACGGTCTCCAGCAGGCCGCCCGCCGCCCGCTTCGCGCGGACCACCCTCACGCGACGAGGCGGGACGAGCCCACCGCTCGCCTCCGGGTCCACCGGAACCGCCAGCGCCACCACGCCCCTGGCCTGTGCCAGCGGGACGCCAGGCGGCCTTCGGACGTCCGGCGCCCTGGCCGGGACCTCCCTGCCGGGACGGGCCGCCGGCGCGCCCGGTGCCCTGCCGCGCGGGGGCACCACGACCGCCCGCCCCCGCCCCCGAGGCGCCGGCCGGCGCGGGACCTCGCCCACCATCAGCACGCCGGACGAACCCCGTCCGGCCCGCATCGCCTCTGGTGACCCGACCGGAGCGCCGGGCCTCGCCACCGGCATCCCGCCCGGACGAGCCGGACGAGGACGGCCCACGCCGGGCACCCGGCGCGTCACGGCGGCCCTCGGTGCGCCGCGCACCGCCACCGCCGGTGGCAGCACGGCCGGCCCTGGACGGCGGTTGGGACCTCGGCGACTCGTCGTTCGGCATAACCGACAGCATTCCCTTCGTTCCGGGGCGCCGGAACGCGGCCTCCCCAGGTGGATCTGATTCTGCGCGCGACCGACGTCCGCCGCCCGGCCGGCGCCCGGCCGGCGCCCGCGGACCTCGCCGGCCATCGGGGTCTGACGCGGGGTCTCGCAAGTCTGACTCCAGCCGCCGGCCGGTCCAGCACAACCGTGGCGGGTGAATGAGTCTATGGACTCACTCAGGCGCCGCGCTTTGCCCTGTTTGGCGCTCAGGGTCCCGAGCCGTGGGGGTCAGGCCCTTCAAACCTCAGGACCCCGGATCTCGGGGCCTTGACCTCCAAGGTCCGGGCCCGAAGTTCGAGGGTTGGCGGTTCGAGGCTCGAGGCTCCGGGTTTCGAAGGGGCAGGTGCCCAGGGCACCGAGCGGACTCTGTTCGGGACTCTCCGCTCCCCGAGCCCTGCCGAGACCAGCCAGCGGGTCTGGAGCAGCCTCCGCCATCGGCCGGGAAAAGGTCCGGAAATACAGGTGGGGGCTGCTCCCGGCCACAGCCAGAAACAGCCCCCACCAAAAGA
>NZ_JALKFY010000704.1:0-7922 GCF_023242985.1 Frankia sp. Mgl5
CCCCCGCGGCCCCCCCCCGCGCCCGAACCGCCCGCGGAGCCGCGACGCCCCTGGAGGTCCACGATTCCCGGCAGTTGGCGGCGCCTCCCGTGGCGGCCCTCTCGGCAGTTCGCGTGGCGGTTCCTCAGGCCGGCACGCGGCGGGCGTGCCCGCGCCGGGCTGGGCGTGCTGTTCCTCTGCGCCGCGGCGGCCCTCGTCGCGACCGGTCGCGGGGCCGCACCCACCGAGCTCGAGCTCACCGACGGCGGCGTCTGGCTGGCCACCACCAGCACGGGCACCCTCACCCACCTGAGCGGACCAGCCGGGCGGGCCGACGCCGCGGTCACCGTGCCCGGCGCCGTCGGACGTGACCTGACTGTCGCCCGCACCGGCGCGGCGGTCCTCGTGGCCGACCCCGGTTCGGGCCAGGTGCACCTGGTCGACCCTGCCCGGCTGGCCTCCGTCCGCTCGGCGGATCTGGGACCCGGGGTGACGATCGTCACCTCGGCGACGGCGGCCTACGCGGTCGACCCGGCGTCCGGGCGGGTCCGGCGGCTCACCCGCGACGACCTCGCCGGCGCCGGCCCCGTCCTGGAGCTCCCGCCGCCGCTGGGGCGCGCGGCGCTGACCGACGACGGAACCCTGTGGGTGCCGGTCCGGTCCGCGGGCACAGTCGTCGCCCTGCGGGACGGCGCCGCCGAGCCACCGCACCCGGTCGCCCCGCCCGGCAACGCCGTCGACGTGGTCCTCGCGGGCGGGCACCCGCTCGCCGTGGACACCACCGCCGCCACCGTCACCGCCCCCGACACGGGACACGTGATCGCCCTGCCGCCCGCCGGCCCGACCAGCGGACCGCTCCCCGGCCTGCTGGCGCCGCCGCGCACGGACGGCGGCCCCGTGCCCCTCCTCGACCCGGCCACCCGCCGCCTGTTCCTCGTGGACGTCGCTCAGGGCTTGGTGACCACGGTGACCATCCCGGACATCCCCGGATCGGGCCAGCTCGGCACACCGGTGGTCCATGCCGGTCACGGGTACGTGCCGGACTCCGCGCTCGGTGTGGTGCTCGACTACGACATCGCCCGCGGCGGCTTCGGCGATCCGGTGCCGGTCGCCGCGCCCGCCGGCCAACCGCGGCTCACGGTGGCCGTCGACGGCGACCTGGTGTGGATCAACGACCTGGCCGGGCCGAACGCCGTCCTCATCGACGGCCGGGGGCGGACGGCGATCGCCAAGCAGCCGCCGGATCTCGCCGGTCTGGCCACCGAGGCGGCCCGCCCGCTCCCGCCGGCGCCGCCGCTGCCGACGGCAAGGCGGCCGTCGGCGCCCGGCCCGGCCCGCGATCCGGGGCCGGCCACGCCGACCGCACCAGCCGCGCCGACGGGGACGGCCGCGCCGCGGACCACCTCCACCGGGCCGCCCACTCCGCCCGGACGGACCACGCCCGAGCCGACCATCGTGCCGCCACCCACTCCACCCCCGCCGACCGGGCCACCACCGACCGGACCACCACCGCGGACGGCACCGCCGGACGGCACGCCGCCGCCGCTCCCCTCCCCGACCGTCGTGCCCCGGCCGACCACCACACCGGCCGGGACCGACATCGGGTGATCAGCCCGCGAAGTCGATCGCCAGCCGGGCGGGGTCACGCAGCTCGACGACGCGGAAGCCGACCCGGGAGCCGAGCCCCACGCCGATGTGCACGTAGCCCTCGTAGTCACCGGCGAGCGCGTAGCTGATCGGGCCGGACAGCTCACCCCCGAACTGGGGGGTGGTCAGCGTGGACTCCCCCGCGTCGCCGTGCGCCACGGCCGGGGTGACGACGATCTCGAAGGTGACCGGGCCGCGCAGCGGCAGCGGTGCCCCCGAGCCGGGCCGGAACACCTGGTCGACATAGCCCGCTGTGTAGCCGGGCAGGCCGCCGGCGAACTCGAGCACGAGCCGGTTGTAGGCGGCGCCCCCCTGCACGTTGCGCGCGGCACGCAGCGCGACCAGCCGCGCCGGCGGCGTGACCTGGTGCTCGGCGCGCACCTCGCGGGTCGTCCAGGTCGACGGGGCCGACCCCTCCGCCCCGACCGATCCGGACGGACCGCCCGATCCGGGGGTGCCGGCGGGGCCGGCTGACGGGGACGTGCCGGCCGGGCCGGACGAGACCGCCGCGCTGGTGCGCGGTGCCGGCGCCCCGTCCGGCCCCGATCCGCCCGCGCCGTCGCCGCACGCGGCGAGCGTGGTGAGGGCGGCACCCAGCAGGACCGCCAGCACGGCGGCCCCGCCCGTCCCGGGACGGATGACACGCCGCGAGCGACAGCGGGGGCCGAGGCGGTGTGGGCTGAGGCGGTTCGGACCGCGGCGGTGGGGGGTGAGAGAGCACTCCACGAGGGCCTCCGGGCGGACGTGCGGGAACAGGGCGATATCCGCAGTGTGGGCCGCGTCCTACGAAAATCAATGCCGTCCCACCTGCGGGTATATGTCGCAGTACGATCCGCTCGAATCGTGCCGGGAATCCGGACGGTGGCCTGGTCTGGGGCTTTGGGGGGTACGCGGACCGTGAGCACGAGCGGCGTCGAGGTTCAACCATCGCGACCGAGTGACCCCGTCTCGCTGGGACGGCACCGGGTGCTCGGCCGTCTCGGTGCCGGTGGCATGGGCGTGGTCTACCTGGCCGAGGGCCCGTTCGGCCGGGTCGCGGTGAAGCTCGTCCGCGAGGAGCTCGCGGACGACCCGGACTTCCGCCGCCGGTTCCAGCGCGAGGTCCAGGCCTGCTTCCGGGTGGGCGGCACGCACACCGTCCGCCTGGTCGACTTCGAGCTGGACGCCGACCGGCCCTGGCTGGCGACCGAGCTCGTCGACGCGCCGAGCCTGTCGACCCACGTCCGGTTACACGGTCCGCTCGGCCCGGACGAGCAGACGGTGCTCGCGGCCGGGCTCGCCGACGCGCTGATCTCGATCCACGCGGCCGGGATGATCCACCGGGATCTCAAGCCGTCGAACGTCCTGTGGACGGCGCACGGGCCGAAGGTCATCGACTTCGGCATCGCCGCGGCGGCCGACGCCGCGGTGATCACCCTCAGCGGGCAGTTCGTCGGCACTCCCGGCTGGCACGCCCCGGAGCAGGTCTCCGGCGCGGAGGCGACCCCCGCCGCCGACATCTTCGCCTGGGGCGCGCTGCTGTGTTTCGCCGCGACCGGCGAGGCACCGTTCGGCACCGGGCCCGGCGCGGCGGTGCTGCACCGGGTACTGGCGGCCGAGCCGTCCACAGACCCCGAGCGGATCGCGCCGGGGCTACGCCAGCTCGTGTCCAGCGCGCTGGCCCGCGAGCCGGCGGACCGGCCCACCGCCGAGGCCCTGTTCACCGAGCTGGTGGGTTCGCTGCCCGACGGCGCCGACGGCTCTGCCACCCGGTTCCTGCAGACCCGGCCGGTGGCGGCGGCGACACCGCCGTGGTCGGCGACCATCCCGCCGACAGGCGACAAGGACGGCCCGGCACCCGACCAGGCAAAGCCAGGCCAGTCGACGTCCGACCAGGCACGGCCCGACCGGTCGACGCCGCAGCAACCACAGCCGGGACGGCGCAGGCGGCGCCGGGTGATCATCGCGCTCGTGGCGGCCGTGGTCGTGCTGGCCGCGGGCGGGACGGCGGCCGCCCTGCTGACCTCCGGCGGCGACGACGGCACGTCCGACACCACCTTCACCGCCGACTTCACCGCCGACGCGCCATGGCGGCTGCGGATCTCCGACGAGATCCAGGGTGCCGACGACACCGGCTGCGCGGTCACCGTCACCGACACCGCGACGGGCGACAGCCGCTCGATCCCCGGCGTCTACGGGGAGAAGATCTACCAGGTCTCGCAGGTCGGGACGTTCCGCTTCGGGGTGGACAACCCGGGCTGCGTGGTCCAGGGCCTGGAGACCGCGGGTGACGCGTCGTTGCCGTTCGCGACAACCTCGTACACCGGTGACACCGAGGCCTTTCACACCGAGGGCACGGTCACCGTCGAGGTCGTCGACTTCAGCGGCAGCGAGGACTGCGCCCTCGAGCTCCACTCGGCCACCGACGGCCGGATGCTCAACTTCGGCACCGCCCGCCCGGACAGCCCGACAATCACCCTGGACGCCGGCGGCCCCGACCAGGTCTACCTCGCCGAGCCGCCCTGCGGGCTGCGGGTCCTCCCCGGCTGAGCGCGCCGGTAGGGGCGCCCCTGTCGGGTGGCGGCCTGGGCTTTCGGCCCGGTCCGGGGCGATGCTGTCACCGACGGAAACCGGGCACCCGCAGCGGAACCGAGGGCATGCCCACCGAAGGGAGCGACGATGCTCGGGAACGTGTCAGAACCCCGCCCGCGGCACCTGGACCCGCGAGGCCCGGGCACCCGCCTGCGCCCGGGCACCCGCCTGGGCCCGGGCACCCGCCTGGCCGGCTCGTCCCCACGCCGCGCCGGCCCGCTGGCCGCGCTGCTCGCCGGGACGGTCACGGCCGGCCTGCTCGCGGGCTGCGGCGGCGGCGGCTCCGGCGCGGCCACCGATCCGGCCGAGAGCCTGCGCCCGACGGCACGGCCGGCGACCGCGAACGTGGACGACGTCGCCGGCGCGAAGGCGTCGCCGGAGTGCGCCGCCGCGGTGAAGACGCTGCGGATGTTCGCCCTGGGGTCGCTCAACGACGCGGCGAAGTCGGGCAAGGCGTACATGGAGAAGGCCCATCCCGGCCTGACCGTCGAGCTCACGGCCGACGCGACCGGCTACCCCCAGCTCGTCCAGCAGATCAGCGCGGACCGGGCCGCCGGGCGCCCGGCGGACGTCGCGGTCGCCGGCTTCGACCTGCTGCCGACCTTCGCCGACAAGCTCGGCGCGCAGCCGCTGTCGCCCCGGTTGCTGCGGGCGTCCTACGACCAGCGGTTCCTGCCGCTCGGCGAGTACGGCGGCCGGCTCGTCGCGGTGCCGCAGCAGGTGTCCACGCTCGCACTCGTCTACAACGCGGACGTCCTGGCGAAGGCCGGGGTCGACCCGAAGACGCTGGGCACGACCACGGGGGTGCTCGCCGCGGCCGAGCGGATCAGGAACTCCGGTCAGCAGATCCAGCCGATCGACCTGCCGACGGGCGGGTTCGCCCAGTGGTACCTGACCACGCTGACCAGCTCGAAGAACACCCCGGTGATGAAGGCGGACGGCCAGCCCGACCTGACCAGCCCGGCCGCCCGCGAGGCCGCCGCGTTCCTGGCCAAGGTGGGCACCTACGGAACACAGTCGAGCGACCCGACCACGCAGGGCCTGCTGCGCTTCGGCATCCGGCACGAGACGGCGATCAGCGCGGTCACCCTGCCGTCGCTGGCCGCGGGGCTGCGCTACGTCCATGACCAGGGCGCGCAGGGCTTCAAGGTGGGTGTCGCCCCGTTCCCGACCCTGCCCGGGGGCACTCAGCACCCCGTCGCGGGCGGCAACGGGCTGTCCGTACTGTCGACGGACCGCTGCCAGCGGGAGATGGCCACCGAGCTGGTCGTCGCGCTGCTCGCCCCGGACGTGATCGCCGCCGGCACCGAGGCGTTCAGCTTCCTGCCGGTCGACACCGAGGCCCGCGGGCAGCTCGCGCCGTTCTACCGGGAGTTCCCGGAGCTGACCCAGTTCGACGCGCTGATTCCGGATCTCGTCCAGGCGCCGACCTGGGGCGGTGAGCGCGGCGGCGAGGTCCACGACGCGCTGAACGACGAGGTGGTCGCAATCATGACAGGAGCCGACCCCGGCACCACCCTCACCGAGGCCCAGCGGAAGATCGCCACCCTGGTGAAGTGATCTCCCGCTCGGGACAGTTCGGACCCCGGGCACCACCCTCACCGCGGCCAGTGGGAGATCGCCGCACCGGGACGGTGATCTCCCACTCGGGATGTGTTCAGACGCCGAGGGTGCGGACGGGGTCGGTGCCGTCCCAGCCCTCGGTGGCGGCGCGGACGAACTTGGCCATGCCCTCCGTGGCCGGGTTCAGCTCCATGATCTCGATGATGGTGGCCGGACCGGCGGGCGGCTCGAAGTAGGCGTAACGGGTGGCGCCGTCCTCGCCGCCGCCGGTCCAGACGATCGGCCAGCCCGCGGCCTCGATCGAGGCGATGGTGGCCTCGAAGTCCGGGGCCCACCAGGCGAGCTGGTGGAAGCCCTCCTTGCCGGAGTCGAGGAACTCGGTGTAGATGCTGGGCGCGTCACCGTGCTGCTGGATCAGCTCGACCTGCATGTCGCCGGTGTTGGAGAAGGCGACCGACATGGTCACCTCGCAGTCCTTGCCGCGGAAGAGCCCCGCCTGCGGGTGCTCCCGCAGCACGTACCAGGGGCCGACGCCCAGACTCAGCCAGGAGGCGATCGCCTCGTCGATGTCGCGGACGATGTAGCCGATCTGGCGCGCAACGCCGGGCAGGACGTCCGGGTTGACGGTGGTGGGCGAGGTGGTCACGGTCCGCTCCTCGGGTCTGGCGCGGCTCCGGCCGGACCCGCGGGCTTGGGTTGACCGGGACCGAGCTCCGCAACAGCGGCCAGTCCCGTGACGCGGGGGAACGCTAGCCGTGCCGGCGGAAATGCGTCAACTGTTCCCATCTGTTCTCATCGCCGCTGGAACTGGGCCGGTAGAATTGATCTGTGCCCACCGGAGCAGCCGGCACGGGCGCTGACCGCAGTCAGCGCCGGGCCTCCTACCAGCAGGCGCGCTCGCACGAGACGAAACGCACCCTGGTGCAGGCGGCCGTGGCACTGTGGCGCGCGAACGGCTACGCGGCGACCACGGTCGCCGACATCTGCCAGGCGGCCGGGGTCTCCAAGGGACTGTTCTACTTCTACTTCCCGCGCAAGGAGGACGTCCTCCTTGAGATCGGTGTGCTCTCCACCCGCGGCGCCCGCCGCACCACGCACGAGCTGCTGCGCGGGCCGTACGACGTCACCGCCGTCGTCGCGGCGACCCTGGGCGGCCTCGAGCGGTCGATGCGGCGCAACCCGCCCGAGCTGATCGTCGAGACCATCCTCGAGAGCTACCGACACGAGCACCGGGCGCTGGCCGGCGAGGTGCCCCCGGAGCCGACTCCGATGATCTTCGGTGACCTGTTCGACCGCGCGGTGGCGGACGGCGCGCTGCCCGGTCACGTCGACGCGGCGCGGCTGGCTCGGCTGGCGCAGTCGCTGGTCAGCGAGGGCGCCCGCCACTGGGCGGCCGGCGCGTACGCGCCGCGGTCGTTCGCCGACGTCGTCACCGAGGACATCGCCGCTCTCATCGCCGGCTTCAGCCAGCCGCCGCCACCACCCGCCTGAGCCCGCCGGCTCCACCCCGGTCCGGGTGGCCCCTGACGTGGCCTCCCGGACCGGGACGACGCTCAGACGACGAGCGGCAGGTGCTCGTACCCGCGCACGGTGCTGGTGTGCAGCCGCACCGCGCTGTCGTGGTCGACCTGGTAGTTCGGGAAACGGCGCAGGGTCTCCTCGATCCCGATCCGGCCCTCCATCCGGGCCAGCGCCGCGCCCAGGCAGAAGTGGGCGCCGCGGCCGAACGCCACGTGGCCGTCGAACTTACGGTGGATGTCGTAGCGGTCCGGGTCGGTGTACTTGCGCCCGTCCCGGCCGGCCGATCCGGTGAGCAGCGGATGTGCTCCTCGAGCGCGGCGATCCGGCGCGGGGTGAAGGCGCGGGACACCAGCGACCGCAGCAGGTGGTGGGCCGGGGCATCCGTGAAAATCATGAAGCCGGGCGGCATCGGCTCCGGCGTCATGATCTCCAGGATCGTGCCGTGCGCGGAGCTGTAGGTGTCCGCGTTGACATGGGCGGCGTCGATGTCGGCGTGCCGGGAAAGCGCGTAGAAGTCGAACTTGTCGTTGCGGTAGACGGGCTCCTCTTGACCTCCTCCCCGGCCTGAAGGCCGGGGATTCCCACACCTCGCGGTGCGGGTTCCTGCTTCACCAACGGACGCCTCCTCGCTTCAGGAGCGA
>NZ_JALKFY010000705.1:0-7435 GCF_023242985.1 Frankia sp. Mgl5
TGACTCATTGATCTCCTCCGTTCACGGATCAATTATCCCTCATAGGGATCACTGTCCGAAGAACGGGCCCCACCTCAGTCCCTGTGGCATTGAGCAAGAACGGCCGTGGTAGCCCACGGCCGTTGCCATACCCGTTGCCATCTAATGATCTTAGAACAAGCCAAAGGAGATCATCTTTATGCTGAAATCGCAGCTCAGCGATGGTGGGCAAAACCGGGCACAACCCGAACCGCCGCCCCACCATCCCCGGCCCCGCGATTTCCATCCCCAATCGCGAGAACAGGCCGTCTGCCAGCGGAGACGCACGGCCACGCCGTCGTGCATCCGTACACAGGGCGCGGGTCACGACCCGGGATGACGCCAGTGGTCGAAGCCAGTAGCCATGGCCCCGAGCACCAGCCCGGACATCCGCCGTTGGGCGGTGCGCTCGGGCAGCGGGAACGACACGTCCACGATGGCCGGGATTACATGGTGGGATGCTGCCCGCTGTTCAATCACTTCGCTGTTGACCGGCATGCGGATAGGGAACCGGACAGACGACCCGACTCGGATCAGCGTCGGGCCGCCGGCAGATCCACCGCGGAGACCTGAAGGCGGATCACTTCCCGGTCGTGACGGCACCGAGGCCGACGCGGTCGAAACGGGCGATCAGGCTGGGCTTCCGGAGATGCTCCTGGCGCAGGCGCGTGAACCGCCGGGCAAACTCCGCCGTGGTGCCGGAACGTGAGGCCAGCGCCCGCAGATCCCCAAGGAGGTCGACGGCCGCGTCGTAGTCGCTCTGCCTGCGGGTGTCGATCAGCGCGTCGACGCGCCCCCAGGCCGTGTCCTCGTCGCGGACCAGAGCGTCCAGCCGTTTCTCCCGGGCCAGCGCACGCGCCCGGGCATCGCGGGCGTCCTGCTCGGCACGAGCAGCCTCGGCGTGCCGCCGGTGTTCCTGGCGGATGTCCGCGGCGGCGTCCAGCAGGTGGGCGACCGTGCGGCGGGGACGGCCATCCCGGCGGGGATCGGGCTCGCCACAAAAGCGTCGCAGCATTTCCATCTGGACCCGGGCCCCGTGGCCCTGTGTGACCTGGAGCAGGAGCTTCTCCTTGTCGCCGGCGGGAAGGTCCTTGATCCACCTGGCCAGTGCGCGGGGATCGTCTCTGGCCTGGGCCGCAGGCGGACTCGCCTGGGCCGCGCTGGCAAGCAGATCGGCGTCGAGACGGAGGAAGTCCGCCAGGGCCCGCTGCGGTGCGGTCAGGGAACCCAGCCCGGCGGGCACCGGCGGCTCGAGATCGTCCTCGGCCTCGTCGTCGAAGGCCTCCTCGTCGCGTTCCCACACCCCGTAGACCGCCAGCCAGGCCAGGTAAAGGGGCCGCAGATCACCGGCGGCGAGTTCGGCACGGACACCGACGATCGCCGACAACGAGTCCTCGGCGCCCTCCACCCAGTCCCCGCCCTCGTCCTCGCTACTCAGATCAAGGACGAGATGCTCTCTGGTGGTCCAGGCGGTCACATGCGGATCGACACAGTACTGCTCGGCGACCTTGAGATCGAGAAGGGCACGGGGCAGACGGAGCATCACCCGGTGGGTGCCCCAGCTGGCAAGATAGAGATGGGCGTCGTAGAACCGCTTCACCATCTTCCGGGGATCACCACCGAAGTCACCCCAGTGGTATTCGTTGGTGAAACTGGTGGCGGTGATCCTGGCCCGGGTGGACAGCGCACGGACCTCAGCCTGCTGCCGTGCGTCCAGAGGCCGGTCGACGGCCAGGAACTCGTAGTACTGGTACGTGGACATCCTCTACCCGATTTTTGTCACTTCGCCGTCAGAGCGCCCAGCGCCGGTAGGCCTCGATCCATTCCGCCCCACCCGGAGGAGAGTCGGGCAGCGGCAGATCCAGAATCCCGATCGCCTGGCGGTACCTCCCACGGGCGCAGACCGCGACGATACCGCTCCCAGACAGGAGATCGATCCCCATCACCGTCACTTCCACGCCCAGGACGGCGGTCCGGAAGGGAACGGCGAGACTGTCCCCGATCACGGCATGAAACGCCATGAGCTGTTCGTCCTCACCATAGGCATCGACGACGGCACGCTCGACCAGCGCATCCAGCTCGACGTCACTCAGCTCCGCCATGGTCGGCAGCCTACCGACGCGATGGGTGGACAATCCTCGCCGGCTCTCGTCCTGCCTGCACGAGGGTATGACCGGGTCCGTGGTCCGCCCGCACCACGACAGCCTGCTCGCGACCGCTCGCGCCCGTCGACAGCACAGGGCTTACCACCTACGTGACGCGCATTCCGACAACCGGCGGCGGGAGCTGTCAATCGCTGTGACTCCGGCATCCCTTGGCCGCAACCGCGAGCCCGTCGTCATAGGTGGCCAGGCTGCTCACGCTCCAGCCCCCAGTGGGTTCGAATGATTTCCGAGACCGGGTACATCTGGTCCCCGTTGCCGCTTACGAAGCCAGACCTACTCCGCGACGGCGGGCCGGTCGATCCGGGCCTGAATCAGGTGTGGCACGAGGACGCCAGCCCGCTCGAGGTACCAATCCCCACTCCCTGGGCGCGGTTCGAGACGTCCGCCGAGACGGCCACCCTCGCACTGCTGTTCCAGGTCACCACCGGCCTCGACGGCCGATGATCCTGCCGCGGCGTGCCCGGCGGGGATGACGGCACGCAGGCCGAGCAGGCTCAGTACGCTCGATTCGAGCAGCGCCGACCGCCGCTCCTCCATCAGGTCGCCGACTGAAGATCGACCCTCCCACCCAGACCTGGCATCTGACCTGCCGCGTACGCCGCCAGCGAGCAGGCCTCGGTTGCCATGTCGGCGGGACAGCCGGCACCTCCCGGCCAACAAGATCACGGCCCGGTGAGCCTGTCGGATCGGCCAGCGGTTCGCATTGTGCGAACTATCCATCTAGCAAAAAGTCCGACGAAGTGCCAGGTCACGCCAATAGTCACAGTGACCAGTGGGCAGGGGCGGGGTCGAACCGCCGACCTTCCGCTTTTCAGGTCAAAACGCCTAAACGCTATGCTGACCTGCGTTTTCCCACGACCTCGACGAGCGTAACCGCGACAGGCGGATTGTCTTCGATTCCACGGTAGCACCCGGCCCGCCCGGCGGGCGAGGTGCCGCGGGGAGTCGCGTCGGTCCGGGGCCCGGTTGGTTGGGTTGCTGTGTCATACCGGTAGTCCAGCCTCCAGGTGGCCGAGGGCCTGGTCGACGAGGGCGGACAGGTCCGCGTTGGGGTCGTCGGCCAGGGCAGGCAGGGTGGCGAGCATGGCGCCGATGGCGCTGCCGGCGACTGTACGCACGGCGAGGTCATCCTTCGGGCGTCCGGTCCGTTCGGCGATCGCGTCGGCAAGCAGGAGCATGGTCTGGGAAATCTGGTCGAGCATGGCTGCGCGCAGGGCGGGCTCGGCAACGATGAGCACGGTGCGTTCCTGTATTGCCTGCCTCTGGTCCGGTGTTAGGGCGTCGAACTGTTGACGGATCGCGGCGCGTATCGCCTGGATGGGCGTGAGATCCGCGGGCTGGTTGTGGAACGCCTCGATGATCAGTGGGTCGAGGTCGTCCTGGAGGACGACCTCTTCCTTCGTGGGGAAGTAACGGAAGAAGGTCGTCTCCGAGACTTCCGCAGCGTCGATGATCTGTTCGACGGTGGTCGCGTTGTAGCCCTGTTCGCGAAACAGTCGCAGGGCGTGGGTCTGGATTGCGGCCCTGGTCCGGGCCTTCTTGCGTTCTCGCAGGCCAGGCGCTGCCCGGTCAGTGCTCGACGGCATCGACGGTCCCTTCCTCGGTCGGCTGACCGGCTTCCGTTCTACGCGATCGGCCCCGGGGAAGGACTGCCAGAGCCACGCAGGCTCCAAGTATGGCGATCACGGCGGATACCAGGAACGCGGCGCTCATCCCGTCGACGAACGCCGCGCGGACCGCCTGCTCCAGCCCTGGTCCCCCGGCTGCCTGTGCGGTGGCCGTGCCGCCGTAGAGGCTCCTGCGTGCCGTTGCGGCCACCGTCTCCGGGAGCCCGACGCTGTCGAGTCGGGCGTGGTAGACCGCAACGAGGACACTGCCGGTGATCGCTGTACCAAGTGGGCCGCTTGTCTTGTTGAACGCCTGCACGACAGCGGACTCAGTGCCGCTGCGTTCGGCCGACAACCCGGCCAGTGCCGCCGCGGTCGCCACCGACAGAGCCAGTCCTGTTCCCGCGCCGACGAGCGCCGTCCACCCTGCGGTGAATACCGTGCCAGAGGTGGGCGTCGTGGTGGCTCCCACGATGAGACCGCCCGCCAGGAGTATGAACCCCAGCGCTGCCGCCAGTCGCGTGGTGATCGCCGGTGCGAGCCGGCTGGCGAGCCCGGCGCCGACGACCATGCCGCCGATGAGGGGCAGTAGCCGCAGGCCGCTACCCAGGGTGCCGGTACCCCGCACTCCCTGGAAGTACTGGGGCATCGTGAACAGCACTCCGATCATCGCCAGACCCGCGACCGCGGCGAGTGCCGATCCCCACAGGAACAGCCCCGGCCGCAGGAGCTGCGGGTTGACCAGCGGCCGGCCGGTCGGCCGCCGACCAAGCCTGCGCTCCCACCAGACGAACCCGACCACCACCGCGGCTCCGGCGGCCATCGACAGCAGCGCGTCCAGGCTGCCCCAGCCGCGCTCCCCCGCGCGCACCAAACCGTAGATCACCATTGCCAGTCCAGACGCTGACGCCGCGGTGCCGACCGGGTCCAGACCAGGGCGTTGCGTCGATCGCGACTCCGGGATCAGGACGAAGCCGATCACTGCCGCGAGGACGACGACCGGCACGTTGAGCAGGAAGACCCAGCCCCACCAGAACCGCGACAGCATCCAGCCACCGAGAATCGGGCCGAGCGGCAGGGCTACGAAGTTCGCCGCCTGGTAGATCCCCACCGCTCTCGGACGTTCCTGCTCGTCGAACAGGACGACCAGGGCGGACAGTGCCATCACGGTGATACCGGCGCCGGCCAGACCCTGGAACAACCGTCCCGCAAGGAACACCCCCGGCGACCCCGCGTAGGCGCAGAGCACGGACCCCAGCCCGAATATGGCCAGCGACGCGAGCAGGACTCTGCGGCGTCCGAAACGGTCACCTGCCAGGCCGACGGGCAGCACGGCCGCGGCCAGCACGAGCAGATAGCCGGCGGAGAACCACACCAGATCGGACTGCGAGGCGCCGAGCGCCGTCGACAGCGTCGGTTGAGCCACCGACAGGACCGTGCCGTCCAGGCTGACGGCGAGCACGCTCAGGTTGACCGCCCCCAGCGCCCACCACCGCTGCGACCCCGATCTCCGCATCCGACAGCCTCCTCCTTGTGGGTGCTACCTTCAAAAGAAGGTAGCACCCACATTCTGACGGCTCGTGCTCTACGGTGGGCTCGATGAGCGTGGGGCCTCGACTGTGAAGGGCGTCCGCGCGGCACAGCAACCTTGCATGATCCATCCTGACCGCGGCATCCGGGTCCAGCTCGTGGACGTTCCACGACCAGGCACCCGCGGACCAGGCAGGCCGGCACGAAACGCATAAGGAGTCAGGCTTCGCAGACCCAGTCCTTCGCGATGTTGGTGGCGTCGCCGGCGGGGGCCCAGGCCGCCCGCGCCGTCCGCCTCCTGCGGGAAATCGGCCGGCTTCGGGATCACCTGCGCCAGTCCGCAGGGTGATGCCAGCGACCTGAGCAGGTTGGCAACGCCGACCAACTTGTGGACACGATCCTCACCGAAATCTGCAGCCACCCTGTGGTGGGCGTCCCCACCACGGTGTGCGCGGCCCGCCGTCTAAACGCTTCGGTCACCAGCTCACGAGACTGCCGCGGGCGGTAGCGTCGCCCACGCAGGCGACTGGTGTCAGATCCGGCAGTTCCCACCGCGGCGCGCGTCGTCGCGGAACGAGACGGCCGGATTCTCGGCCCGATGTCGATACGGCTGTCCCGACAGGTTCGACACCGCCTGGCCAGAGATCACCGGGGCGTCAGTTCCTCGACGGCCCCGCGGCGATCTCACACGAAGGAATCAGAATCGGCCGCAGGGTATTTTGGCTAATTCCGCCTGATCGGTACAAGTCCACGGAAGCCGACCCGAAGATCTTCGATCAGTATACGGCACAAGCCAAGAAAGTTTTACTCTGTCCGGGCACTGTACAACCCGCAGCTTGAAGTGACGCTGCGACAGAACCGCAGGTAGAACAGGGGGTGAGTGGGCAGGGGCGGGGTCGAACCGCCGACCTTCCGCTTTTCAGGCCGAACTGACCGTCAATTCAACGTCCGTAGACGTACGTCTTCGGCCGTGGAAGGCCGCTGACGTACGTGGTTGTTCGCCAACGTTGCTACACCCGTTGCTACACCTCGACGGGGCCGCGAACGGGCCGTTTCGAGCGGCACGGCAGCGCTTTCGCGCACCCCAGCCCCCCGTGAGAGAGGGCGCGATGGCGGCCGGAGCACCAGCCTCGATGGGCCTGCCACGCCTCGCACCTGACATCGGGCTGGCAAGGCTCGTTTCGAGGACCATCGGGCGGGGGTGGTGACGAGTGAACGCCACCACGACGAACCCAGTGGAGCCGAACACCGACGCTGACATCTCCGTCGCAGCACCAGTCGTGAAGCTCGTCACCGCGACGATGGCCGCTGTCGTCGGCCTGACGTTTTTGTTCGGGTTCGGCAATGTCCTCGCGCTCGGGCTACGCCTCGGCGTCCCGATCTGGGTCGCTCCCCTGGTAGCCCCCGCCGTGGACCTCTCCGTCCTCGGGCTCCTCCTGGGGACCCGGCACCTCGCCGTGCACGGCGGCCCAGGCCAGGTGATGCGGTCAGCGCGACGTCTTCTCATCTTCTCCAGCATGGTAACCCTGGCCCTGAACATCGCGGAACCCCTGATCTCCGGGGATTACGGCAAAGCCGCCTTCGATGCCGTCGGCCCACTCCTTCTCATCGGGTGGAGCGAAGTAGGGCCCGGCTTGCTCCAGGCCATGCAAGCCACCGGGGCCAGCCAGCAAGCAGCGACCGGCCAGGTCACCGTCCAATCGAGAAGAAAGGACGACCACTTCATCGAATCCGCGACGCTATCCGGACGGGAATCATCGGAAGGTCGGGACCAGGACGAGAGTGAATCTCGCGGGCACGGGCAGCGATCCGCCAAGCAGGACCTTCTTCACCGAGCACGCGCAGAGGATACCCTCCACTGGGCGACACACAACCGGCCGATCTCCGCCGAGACACTCCGCAAGCGCCTCCGCATCGGCGCACCCGCCGCCCGCAGCCTCGTCACCCAGCTACGCACCGACACAAGTGTCAGGCTCCGGCCTGCACTCACCGCTGGCACCAGATCATCGCCCATTGAACCGACTGACGGTCCGTAGAACATCGGGGTGGGGGGGGGGGTGGGGGGGGGTTGGAGCCCCCCCCCGGTGGGGGGGCGCGCCCGCCCGCCCCCCCCCC
>NZ_JALKFY010000705.1:7445-7786 GCF_023242985.1 Frankia sp. Mgl5
GGGTGTTTACTGGGGGGGGCGGGGCCCCTCGCCCCACCCCCCCCCCCCCACCCCGAGTTTGCCGGACCGCGAAGGCAGGCCCCCGGCCACGGAGCCGAGGTGCCGCACGCATGCTGGACCTGGAAAGCAGGGCTCCGTGACGACCATCCGGATGCGCTCGCGCAGAGCAAGCCGCAATATCTTGGACGCCGCCGCCTTGGAATGCGAATCAGTACGTCTCCTAGCCCTCCGGGTCGAGGCCGCCGGGGATATCTGCGTTCGGCTGGATCCGCTCGAACTTGGTCCAGCCGCGCCAGCCGCGCTCCTCGAGCCGTTCCAGGAGCCGACGGGCAATCGGGACC
>NZ_JALKFY010000706.1:0-7417 GCF_023242985.1 Frankia sp. Mgl5
TTCACGTGGTACGCGTAACGGATCCCGCATGGCGAACGGGACGTCGCGGGCAGCGTCGGCCCGGCGGTCGTCGGTGACGGCCATCGACATCAACCTCCTCTCAGCGCCGGCCTCAGCTGGTCTGTGCCGGCGTCAGCTGATCGGTTCCGGCGTCAGTTGGACGCGCTGATCGTCCCGATCTCGGCACCGATCTCGTAGACGGTCTCCACCGCGCCGCTCCAGTGCACCGTGCCGGACGCGCCGGCCTGTACCTCGGACTCGACCTTGTCCGTCGCGATGACAAACAGCGGGTCGCCCTCCTCCACGCGCGCCCCCTCCTCCACGAGAAGCTCGAGCAGCTCCGCCTCCGAGATCGCGACCGATACGCGTGGAATGCGGATCGTGAAGTCAGCCACGGGCACCTTCCCTGGTGGTTTTCCACCGCAGCGTCCGGTGGACGGCGGCGATGATCTTTTCGGAATTCGGGTACACCTGCGACTCCAGCGCCGGCGGGGCCGGGTTCGGCACGAACCGGGCGCCCACCCGCTCCACCGGCGCCGCGAGCCGGTCGAAGAGCTCGCCCTGGAGAATGGCGACGATCTCCGCTCCGGGGCCGGCGAACTGCACGGCGTCGTGCACCACCACCGCTCGCGTCGTCCGGCGCACCGATTCGACGATCGCCGCCGTGTCGAGCGGGACGAGGGTACGGAGATCGAGTACCTCGGCACTGATCTCCTGGCGCGCGAGCTCGTCCGCCGCGCCGAGTGACTCGACGACCCCCCGGCCGTAGCTGATCAGCGTGACGTCGGTGCCGGCGCGCTTCACGTCCGCCTGGCCGAGCGGGATCGAGAATCCCGGGTCTACCGGCACCATTCCACGCTGGCCCTGCAGGCGGATCGTCTCCAGGAAGATGCACGGGTCGTCGTCGAAGATCGCGGACGTGAGCAGGCCTTTGCCGTCGCGCGGCGTCGAGGGAACGATGACTTTCAGCCCGGGAATGTGCATGAACCACGCCTCCAGCGACTGCGAGTGCGTGGCGCCGGTGCCGAGTCCGCCGTAGATCTGTGTGCGCACGGTGATGGGCGCGGTTGTCCGCCCCCCGGTCATGAACCGCATCTTCGCCGCGTGGTTGATGATCTGGTCGGCGGCTATCCCGATGAAGTCCATGATCATTATTTCGGCCACCGGGCGGAAGCCCTCCATCGCGGCTCCGATCGCCGCGCCCACGATCGCCGCCTCGGAGATCGGCGTGTCCAGCACCCGCTCGGTGCCGTACCTGCTCGACAGCCCGGCGGTCGGGCCGGACGCCCCCGGGTCGGCGATGTCCTCGCCGATCAGGAAGACGCGCTCGTCACGCTCCAGCGCCTGGTCCAGGGCGAGGTTCAACGCCTCGCGCATCGTCATCCGTCGTTCGTCCACGTCCACCTCATTGCCAGGCCACGTTCGATACGGAATGCATGTTCTGAGCGCGCGTTACAGGGGGCAGTCGCGCTACGCGGGGCAGTTGCGCGGATCGGCGTACACGTCCCGGTCCAGCTCGTCGAGTGCCGCGGCGGGCGCGGCCAGGACGGCGGCCAGCGCCTCGTCGACCGCCGTGACGGCGGCCGTCTCGATCTCGTCGAGCTCCCGCGCACCGCAGACCCTGTCGTCCAACAGACGTGACCGGAAACGCGGGAGCGGGTCAGCCGCGATCGCCGCGTCCATCTGCTCCGTCGGGATGTACTTCATCGGATCGCCGAAGTAGTGGCCACGGAACCGGAACGTCACGCATTCCAGGAGTGTCGGGCCGGCGCCGGCTCTCGCCCGCTCGACGGCCTCCTCCAACGCGGCGACGACGGCGAGGGGGTCGTTGCCGTCGACGCGGACGCCCGGCATCCCGTAGCCGGCCGCCCGGTCCGCGACCTGGGCGATCTTCATCGTGTGCCCGGTCGGTGTCATCTCGGCGTACTGGTTGTTCTGGCAGACCAGCACCAGCGGCAGATCCCACAGCGCCGCCATGTTCGCCGCCTCGTGGAAGGAGCCGGTGTTCGTGGCCCCGTCACCGAAGCTGGCGACCGTCACCCGGTCGAGGCCCTTGCGCCGTGCGGCCATGGCCAGCCCGACCGCGACCGGGGGCCCCGCGCCCACGATCCCCGTCGACATCATGAGGCCGGAGTCGGGATGCGCGATGTGCATCGTCCCGCCCTTGCCGCGGCCGGAGCCGACCTGGCGGCCCAGCATCTCGCCGTAGATCTCGACCAGCGGCACGCCCTTGCCGATCAGGTCGTGCAGTCCGCGGTACGTCGTGACCAGCTGATCGTCCGGGCGGAGGACCGCGCCCACCGCCGCGGCGATCGCCTCCTGGCCACGTGAGGGCCAGTACACGCACTGCAGCTCGCCCGAGGCGATCCCCTTGCTCAGCCGATCGTCGGCCGCCTTCATGAGCGTCATCAGCTCGTACAGCCGACGCCGCACGTCGAGCGCCGGCTCCGCCGCCTGCTCCCCCGGCTCCGCCGCTTGCTCCGTCGGCTCCGCTGCCTGCTCCGTCGTCACAGCCCCTCCTCGTCTAACCCGGTCTCCGGCTGGCGGCGGCCGGGGCGGGCCCCGCCGGTCATTCCTCGCTCCCGGCGGCGAGCAGCTGGTTGGTCAGGACGCCGACCTCCTCCACCTCGCACACCATGTGGTCGCCGGCGGCGGCGTCAACGGCCGGCGGCGGCGTTCCGAGCGTGACGACGTCGCCGGGGAAGAGGCTGATCCGATGGCTGATGTGGCTCAGGATCTCGCTCGGCGCGAACCTGAAATACCGGGTGTTTCCCGCCTGGACCTTGCTCCCGTTGAGGGTCCCGGTGATCGCCAGCCCTTCGAGGACGCGCCGTTCGGTGAGATCCCGCCGGATCCACGGGCCCCACGACGCGAACCCGTCGATCGACTTCGCCGTCGCCCACAGGCCGGGCGCCACGTACTCGGCCGCGGTGACGTCGTTGAAGACGGTCCAGCCGAAGATGGCTTCGGCCGCTTCGGCCGGTGACGCGCCGCGCAGCGGACGGCCGACGACCACGGCGAGCTCGGCCTCCATCTGCACCGCCCCGGTCAGCGCCGCTGGCACCCGGATCTGTGCGCGGTCGCCACCGACGAACCCGCACGCCTTGGGCACCCACATCGGCTGGATCCCCGGCGGGCGCGACGTGCCCGGCTCGAGGAAGCCGCCCATCACGGCGATGAGCCGGACGCCGGTCAGGGGCGCGCCGAGAACAAGATCCGCGAGCGGCAGAGACCGCCCGACACGGCGGTACCCCTCCAGCATGCCGCCGGACAGGAGGTGGAAGCGATCGTCCACCACCTCGCCGAAGCACGAGGTGTCGCCCATCAGTGCACGACCGAGCAGCATTGCCAGGCCCCTCTCGCACGGGAGAATCGCGATGGCCGGCGCCGCGAGCCGCGGCCATCCGCCCGGTGAGTTCGCCGGCGGCGCCCTGCGGTTCATCATCGGCGGCACCGCGGTGGCCGTCTTTGCGCATCCGGCCAGATTCGTGCTACTTGCGGTCACCTTGGCGCGCTCCCGCCACTGGACTACCGTCACCCCATGACGCCTCCCGCGCTTACCTCCCGAACCTTGCCCGTTTCGGCCAACGTCCGCTGTGAGGGTGACGGGGGGCCAGTCATCCGAGCCGGCACGTACACGCTCGAGGTCAGGGACGAAGTGGTCACCGGGTGGCACTCCCACGACCTGCACCAGATGGAGTACGCGTTCGAGGGGGTCGTCGAGGTCGAGACCGCGACGGCACGCTACCTTCTTCCGCCGCAACAGGCCGTGTGGATTCCGGCCGGGACGATCCACTGCAGCACCTGGAGCAACGTCAAGGCCGTCTCGGTGTTCTTCGACCCGGTGATGGGCCTGCCGGCAGGCGAGCGGGTCCGGATACTCGCCGCTGCTCCGGTGATCCGGGAAATGGTCCTGTACGCCAGGAGATGGCCGATCAAGAGAACGGTGACGGAGCCCATGGCGGAGGCCTTCTTCGACGCCCTTGCCCACCTCGTCGTCGAATGGCTCGACCACGAGACCCCGCTGTGCCTGCCGACCACTCCCGACCCGCTCGTCGCCGCCGCCATGGACTACACCAACAAACACCTGACCGACGTCTCGCTACCCCAGCTGTGCGCGGCCATCGGGACGTCGGAACGGTCGTTGCGCCGGGCGTTTCTCGCCGCGACCGGCATGTCCTGGCGCCGGTACCTCCTCGAGAGCCGATTACTCAAGGCCATGGCGCTACTCGCTCAGGACAGCCAGAACCAGACCATAATCGCGATCGCCCTCGCCGTCGGATTCCAGAGCGTGAGCGCATTCACCCGGGCCTTCGGCCAGTACACCGGAGAGACTCCCACCGCCTACCGCCAGCGCGTCCGCGGCTGACAGTTCGATGCTTTCGCCCTCACCGTCGGCGACCGATTTGGCCGCCTCTCCGCACGGCGGAGGCGCGCCGCGCGGCGAAAAACATCGCGAACAGTCCCGGACCAGTCACCGAAAAGACACGGCGGGATTGCCGGGGCCACGACCGCCCGGCCGAAACGGGCAAGGACTTGGCCGAACCCGCAAAGACGGCCAGGGCACGGGGCCCGATGATGGAACCTACAGGGCACCGCTGCCTCGAATGCCGCAACGGGAAGCAACTGGGGAGGCCCCATGAACATGGACGACTTGATCCTTATCAGCGTGGACGACCACGTGATAGAGCCCCCCGACATGTTCGAGGGTTTCATCCCGGCGAAGTACGCCGACCGGGCGCCCCGGCTCGTCTCGGACGAGATGAGCGACAAGTGGGTGTTCGGCGAGGGCGAGGCCCGCAGCTCTGGCCTGAACGCGGTGGCCGGCCGCCCGCCCGAGGAGTACGGCCTGGAGCCGACGCGACTGGCGGAGATCCGACGGGGCTGCTACGACGTCCACGAGCGGGTCAAGGACATGAGCGCCAACGGCGTGCTCGCCTCCCTGAACTTCCCGTCGATGGCCCGCTTCTGCGGTCAGTTCTTCGCCAGCCGGGCCGACCAGGACCCCGACCTGGCCCTCGCCGTTCTGACCGCCTACAACGACTGGCACATCGAGGCCTGGTGCGGCGCATATCCGGACCGGTTCATTCCGTGCTCGATCCCGCCGCTGTGGGATCCCCAGCTGATGGCGAAGGAGATCCGCCGGACGGCGGCCAAAGGCTCCCACGCGGTCAGTTTCTCGATGAACCCCTACGCCCTCGGTTTCCCGTCCCTGCACAGCGATCACTGGGACCCGTTCTGGGCGGCCTGCGAGGAGACCGAGACGGTCGTGTGCGTGCACATCGGGTCCGGTGCCATCGGTGTGGTCACGGCACCCGACGCCCCGATGAACGTCGAGATCACCTGCGCCGCCATCAAGACCTTCCCGACCGCCGCGGACCTCGTCTGGTCGCCCATCTTCCAGAAGTTCAAGAACCTCAAGGTGGCCCTCTCGGAGGGCGGGATCGGCTGGATCCCGTACTTCCTGGAGCGGGCCGACTACGCCTACAAGCAGCACCGCGCCTGGACCCGCCCCGAGCTCGGCGGCCGCCTGCCGAGCGAGATCTTCCGTGACCATGTCGTCACGTGCTTCATCGTCGACGACTTCGGTGTGGCCAACCTCGACCGGATGAACGAGGACATGGTCACCTGGGAGTGCGACTACCCCCACTCCGACAGCACCTGGCCGCGTTCACCCGAGGTGGTGATCGACGCCGTGGCAGGACTGACCGACCTGCAGGTGGACAAGATCACTCATCGTAACGCGATGCAGGTGTACTCCTTCGACCCCTTCTCGATCCGTCCACGCGAGCGGTGCACCGTCGGCGCGCTGCGGAAGGAGGCCACCGGACACGACATCTCGATCGTCTCGCAGGGCGTCTCGGAGCGCCGGTTGACCACGGTCGGCCAGTTCGCCCAAGCGCACGAGCCCGGCAGGACGGCGTGAGCCCGGCGCCACTCGCCGGGGCACGGATCCTGGAGGTGGCCTCGCATGTGTTCGTCCCGATGGCCGGGGCCGTGCTCGCCGAGTGGGGCGCCGAGGTCATCAAGATCGAGCACCCCGAGACCGGTGATCCCTACCGTGGCCTGGTCACAGCCGGTTTACACAAGTTGTGGCACGGCGTGGACGTCCAGTTCCAGGCCACGAACCGGGGCAAGCGATCCGTCGCCCTGGATCTGAAGAATCCGGCCGGCCGGCAGCTGCTGTCCCGGCTCATCGCCGCGAGCGACGTCTTCGTGACCAACCTGCGCGCGGACACCCGCGCCCGGCTGAACCTCGAGCTGGCCGACGTCCGGGCCGACAACCCCGCGGTGATCTACGTACGGGGTACCGCGTTCGGCGCCCAGGGGCCCGACGCCGGCCGGGGCGGGTACGACGCGGGCGCCTACTGGGCCCGCAGCGGAATGCAGCAGATCTTCACCGCCCCCGACGCGCCCTGGCCGGCCATGCCCCGCCCGGCGTTCGGGGACGTGGTCGGCGGGCTGAGCATCGCCGGTGCCATCAGCGCGGCGCTCTACCACCGGTCGACGACCGGCGAGCCCTCCACGGTCGACGCGTCGCTGCTGGCGTCCGGAATGTGGCAGGTCCAGATGGACCTCATGAACGCCACCCTCAACGGCCCCGGCGGACCGGTCGCCGCCCGGAGCCGGTACGAGGCCTCGAACCCGTTGATGCTGCCGTACCGCACGGCCGACGGCCGGGTCATCGTCCTGCAGATGCTCGCTCCCGACCGCTACTGGCCCCACCTGTGCAAGAGCATCGGTCAGCCGGCGGCGGCGAACGACCCCCGGTTCGTGGACATGGAGGCCCGCCGCCGCAACGCCCGGGAGTGCGTCGAGTGGCTCGAGGGCGTCTTCGCCGAACGCACCTTCGACGAATGGCGGGCCGTCCTCGCGGAGTTCGACGGGGAGTGGGCGCCCAGCCAGTACCCTCACGAACTCGCCGAGGACCCCCAGGTGAAGGCCAACGGCCTGTTCGCCGACGTCGATCTCGGCAACGGCCATTCCCTGCCGCTGGTGGCCACGCCGGTGCAGTTCGACCAGCGGCCGAGCCAGCCCAGCCGTGCCCCCGAACACGGTGAGCACACCGAATCCGTACTCCTCGACCTCGGCCTCTCGTGGGACGAGATCGGCGACCTCAAAACCGGCGGGGCGATCCTCTGACCGGCGAGGACAGGCCCATACCCGTGGTCGACGACGACAGCCGCGACTTCTGGCACGGAGGTGCCCAGGGGCAGCTCCTGATCAGCGCGTGTACCGCGTGTGAGCGGTTGTTCCACCCGCCGGCGCCGATCTGCCCCGGCTGCTATTCCCGTTCGATCGGGTCCCGGCCGGTCTCGGGCCGCGGCACCGTCGAGACCTACACGGTCGTCCGGCGCCCGTGGGTCCCTGGTTATGAGCCGCCCTATGTCGTGGCCCGGGTGGTGCTCGCCGAGCA
>NZ_JALKFY010000707.1:0-7166 GCF_023242985.1 Frankia sp. Mgl5
CGAACTCGCCGCAGCCGTCTGACCGGCAGCTGCCCCGGCCGCTGGCATGCCCAGCTTCCCCGTAACGCAACAGCGCCGCCAGGAGACGTTGTTGCGGCTGTAGGTCGTCAGCTTTTCGAGTTGGACGCCGGTGAGGCCCCGTTCGTCGGTGAGCTGGCGGAATCGGGCTGCGAGCTGGGCCTGTAGACCGTCAGCATGCACGGCGTCCCCTCCCGTATGGCGCGGCCGTGGGGGTGCGAAGCGGGTTCGCACCGCTGCGAAGCGGTTTTGCACGCTGGGCATCGCTTATCGCGCAGTGTGTCATGGGTCGTGCACGGTGGGAATCACGCCGGCCACTTTCCCGGACCTGTGAGGAGCGCAACGTGAACATGACCACGGATGCCCCCGCCGGGCCGGCTGGCTGGAGGCTCGCCGACGGCCGCCCGTTCCCCTGCGGGCCGCAGCCGCTGTTCGCCCGGCCGCGGACCTGGCAGGTGCGGGGTGGGCTGGCCGGGGTGGGGAGGGAACCGGCCATTCTGCGCGTGGATGCTGCTCCCTCCCCACCTGTTCCTGTACGGAGGTTGCCCCTGCTGGGGTCTGGTCGGGTGCCGGCCAGGTCTCCGGGGGGTGAGCCGCACTCTGATGCGGCCATCGTGCCCGCGTGATCGTGACCTGCTGGACACGGCTTCTACGTCGCTGCCCGTCGGTTACGTGACCAATCCGCGGGCTGGATGGCCTGGCACCCGCCCCGGGCGTTGCCGGCGTCCACCCGCGCCGGGGCGGGTGCCGCCCATTACCGCGACCGACCTTGGAGGGGCTCACCCATGACCAGTGACACCATCGCCCGGCTGGACTCGGACTCGGATGGTCGGGAGCGGATGCCTGATCCCTACGCGGTCGCGCCGAGAGCTGTGGAGATCTTCGACGCGGTCCGGGACCACGCCGAGTACGACCGGCTGCGTGCCAGCGCGCTGCGGCATGTGGCCCGCTGGGTGACGTTCACCGGCCTCCCGCTGATCGCCGGGTGGGACGCCGAGGTCGACGGCCCGGATCTGGTCGTCGAGGGGGTGAAGGTGCTCGCGATGAGGGCGGCGCTGTACGAGCAGATCGGGGATGAGCGGCTCGCTGGCCTTGAGGTGCCGGCGCCGGTCGAGGAGATCGTCTACGCGCTGGCCGCCCGGTTCACGGTCCTGTCCCGCGTCCAACAGGATCTGGACGTGGTGTTCGTGGACGGCACCGGCCGTGAGCCGGCCGGCCATGACGAGGGGTATGACGAGGACGGCTACACCAACCAGGTGTACGCCGCGGCCACCTGGGGGGCGATACCTCGCCGGTACTGGATCGGCCAAGAGGAGACCCGTCGCCGGCTGTCGGTCCTGTTACGAGCACTACGAGTCGATCGGGATCCAGGAGGGTGGCCGGAGCCACTTCTTCACCTTCTCCGCGTCGCGGTAGCCGGTGGTGCACGGATCCCGCGGCGCGGCACACGTCAGCGGGCCGCGCCGGGTCCCCGCGGCGTCGGGACGATTCCTGCCGCCACCCGCCGCCGGCTCATTGTCGCCGGCCGTCGCGAGGGAGCCGGGTCTGGTGCGGCGGTCTGTGCTCGCGCCGCCCCGGGCGCCGGTGGTCGACGAGGCGCTGGGCCTGGCCCGAGTCTGGTGTGCCGGCCACGCTGTGGCCGGCACACCAGCGTTGGCGCACGCGGTCCGGGTTGCGCTCACCCTGGGCCGGGGTGTCCCCGACGCCGCACCTGCGCTGATCGCCGCGGTACTGCTCCGCGACACCCCCAGCTACGCGGACATCGACGTTGTCAGTGAGCGGTGGCCGCGCGGTGCGGTATCGACACGCTGATCGCGCTGTGGCTCCTGCAGGGGGAGGAGACCATCGCGGGTCTGTTCCGCCACGACCCGCAGGCGGCGACCCGCCGGCTCACCGGGCTCCGCCCGGACATCGCCGCCGCCCTCGTCGCAGACAAGACGGTCCGGATCGGCGCTGTGCTCGCCGGTGCGCGGCAGGCCCGGGACGCCCGGGTCTACTGGGCCCAGCACCGGGGGTTCCTGCTGACGCTGCCCTACGTCCGGGTTGTGCTGGCCGCGACCTCGGATCGGATCCCCGCGAGTCTCGCCGGTGAACTCGACAGGCTCATCCGGCAGCTCCGCCGCGCCGTCATGACGGCCACCCAGCCCCCGGTGCGGGCGCGTCGGCGACAGCCTGCCTGAGCGGGAATCTGGATCTCGTGCCCTGCAAGGGCGAAGGGCTCCCCCGGGCGGGTGGGCTGCCGACCGGTGAGATCACCGGCACCCGTTCGCCCGTCGGAGAGGACCGTCACGGCGGGGTTGTGGGCGCCCGCAGACCAGGACCGGCTGGCGGGGCCGGGACGCCCGGGGGCGGGTCGCTACGCGCCGATCCCGCCCATGCTGGTGACCGGCGGAACCGCCGTCGGGGAACCGTTCCCGCGTTCGTGTGGATCGCTGACCGGCCAGGGAGTAGTCACGTGATCAACCTCGATGCCCCGTTCGGCGAGCAGCTCCTCGACATCCCGGTACGACAACGCGAACCGCAGATACCACCGCACCGCCAGCACGATCACCTCAGGAGGGAACCGGAACCCGGCGAACTCCGACGTCAGAGCCGGTGGACGGACACAACGTCGACGCATCACTCGATCATGACTGATCGGCAGCCTCGATGGCGGACTTCGTCAACGCAACAGTGCGTTATAAATGTTCATCACCGAGTCGGAGACCACGTGGGTCAGATATCCATTCCACCGAAGATGACCTTGGCTGCGGCCTCCCATTCCCGGGCCAGGTCGACGGTGTCGGGGGTGCGTAGCCATTGGAGCTGCAGGCCGTCCAGCGTCGCCAGTATTTGCCGGGCCAGCGATTGCGGGCGGTCAGTTACGGTCCCGGCTAGTTCCGTAAGCCCGGCCAGCGCTCGTTCGTGGCGGGCGAGAAAGTACGCGTGCGCGGGGTGGTGTGGCTCGAGTGATTCAGCCGCGAGCACGGCATACAGTCGGACGATCTCCGGTTGCGCCATGTTGCGCCGCACGATCGCGACACACGTCTGCGCCAGCTCGATCCTGACCGGCATCGTGCCGTCCTCCCGCTCGCCCGTCTGATCACCGTCGCCCGCGCTGAGCTGTGCGGCCAGCTGTAGCGCGTCTTCAGCCTCGGAGTGTTCCAAGACCAAGACAAGCAGCCCGTCTTTCGAGCCGACATGGTGCAGCAGGCCTTGGACGGTCAGCCCGCAGCCGTCGGCGACGTCCTGCATGGACAGGCCCCAGAAGCCACGGTCCGCTATCAGCCGCGTCGCGGCCTCCACGATCTGCCGTCGCCGCTGGGTGGCCGGCAGACGGGCCCGGTCACGCCGATAGCCCGGAACTCCCTCAGTCGCGATCACAGGAACCTTCGCCTCAAGACATTCCTTGTAGGTAGACACCATACCATGCCTTACGGTATACCTATTAAGTACTCGGTAACGAAGGAGTGGGGCCATGCGCCAGTCCACCCGGCCAGCTGCACTACAGGGAGCCATCCGCCAGATCGGCTATGTCGTACGCGACCTCGACGCGGCCCTGGCCAGCTGGTTGTCGTTGGGTGTCGGCCCGTGGTACGTGCTGCGCGGGTTCCCCATGGACGCGGTCTACCGCGGTCAGCCGTGCTCGGTCACCGCGTCACTCGCACTGAGTAACTCGGGTGACCTGCAGATCGAACTGATCCAACAGGAAGACAACACGTCCAGTATCTACACGGAGTTCCTGGCCTCCGGACGGGAGGGATATCAGCAGCTTGCCTGGTGGGTCGAGGATCTCGAAGCGGCGGTCCGGGCCACCGTCGAGGCCACTGGATGGCCAGTCGTGTGGTCCAGCGACGATGCGAACAGCCCGATACGGTACGCCTACCTCGAACCACCCGCCGGCCCCGCACAGGTCATCGAGATCATGGAGCGCTCCGCCGGTACGGACGGCTTTGCCGAGATGCTCCGTACCACCACGGCCAACTGGGACGGCAGCCAACCAATCCGCTCGATGGCGCCCGGCGGCGCATCGTGACATCGGCACACCCACTACCGCAGGTTGGCACGTCCGGAGTTCAACTGGCTGCGTACGGGCTCACGGCTCACGGGCACTCCACCCTCTTCACGGATGAATCGACATATATTCGGGACTCGAGAAAGATCCTTCCGTAATGCCTGATCCCCACGTGGTCACAACGAAACAGGCTCCGCCAGCCGAGGTTCGTTGGGCGATCGTCGGAACCGGTGACATATCCCGTACCGTCGCCCCGGACTTCGCAGCCATCCCCGGAGCGCGGCGCGCGGCGGTACTGTCTCGCTCCCTCCAGAAGGCTCGCACGTTCTCGGAAGAGTTTGACTTCGGACGCGCTTTCGATGACCTCGACACCCTCCTGACCGACCCGGAAATCGACGCCGTCTACATCGCGACACCGCATGCTCTCCATGCGCCGATGGCGCTCCGGGCCATAACAGCCGGCAAGCATGTCCTGGTCGAGAAACCGATCGGGGTTAACGCGGTCGAGGCTCGGAAGATTGCCGAGGCAGCGCAAGGCCAAGGCGTTTTTGCCATGGAGGCGATGTGGATGAAGTTCAATCCAAGCTTCCGGTCCTTCATCGCCCAGGCGCACGCTGGCCGCATCGGCGATATCCGCGCGGTACGCGGCTACTTCGGCCTCCCGTTCGCGACGGAGGATTCGACACGGTGGTCGGCTGAACGCTCCAGCAGCACACTGCTGGACCAGGGAATCTACCCGGTTACCCTGGCGCTCGAACTGCTCGGCAAGCCTAGCGGGATCATCGCAGATGGTCTCGTCAGGGCCGATGGCGTCGATGTGACCGAACACGTGACCCTACGGTACGACGGGGGCCGTTTCGCACACCTGGCCGCCTCCATGGTGCAGTTCATCGAGCCGACCGCCTCGGCGAGTGGCACTTCCGGATGGATGACGATACCCGCACCGTTTATGGCAGCCTCCCAGTACGCCATCCACATCATGGACGGCACCCTCAACGGCACAGTTTTCTCGTCACCTGAAATCTCGCGGTTCGACCGCGAGGGCAACGGCTATGTTCCGATGTTTCGCGCCGTGACGGAGGCGATCCGCCGGGGCGAGACGGAGCACGAGTGGCACCCACTCCGAGCTTCCATTGACGTTTTCGACGTACTTGACGGCATCAGGTCCGCCATGGCGGCCTCCCAATCCGTGCATGATCACTGATGCGACACCGGGGACGGGACGTGGACGTGACATTGACACCAGGAAGACGTTGCTGTGCCCGGCGGCCCGCAGCCCCGGTAGCGCGGTCTACTCCCCGTCGATCATCGAGTGGTACCATCCAACCGCTAATACTCCAGATGTATGTCGCGACTTTCTTGCATGAGCGCATCACACCTGTAACTGTCGTGGACGTTACACGTGTTACCAAAAGGCTAAGTACTGTGCGGAGTCGCCGGCCGGCCCAGCCTTCCGGACGGTGACGACCACGATGGCGCCGATTGTGGTGCCCTTACGGGAATGGGGTGGTATACGCGGCGCTTCACTGAGGTAGCTCGAGGACCGGGCAGTCACCGAGGGATTCGCCGCCGCACCCAGCCGCCTTCCGAAAGGTGAGCTGATGACCGTAGGCGCCCCTAATCGATCGACCGTTGACGAGTTTCAGCCGAAATACGGCACCACTCCACCCCGCAGGTTCGACTCATACGAACGCCTCGCCGTGGACGACGAAACCGACATCGTCCACGCATCCTCCCACATTCATAGATTCGTAGCAGTACGAGCACGCTCTGGTCTTTCTGAAATCGGAATACGGGATGCTGGTCGACGCCACTCATTCCCTGTTTGATCATTTGGAGGAAATATGAGAATACGCGGTACCGCCGTCGCAATGCTGGCGCTGGGGGTGGTCACGGTCTTCGCCGCCGCTCCGTCCCAGGCCGCGTCCAAATCGGTTCCGACGGGCAGCCCGGCAGCCGACACCCCGCTGGACAACTTACCCGACCACATCCGCCAGCTACCCTTGCCCGAAGGAGTCGGCGCGGCAACAAAACCCCAGTTTGCTCCTGACGGTCGCAGTCTCTTCGTGATCGATGAGAACGGTGAGGTCTGGGATTACCAACTCGACCACGGCACCGGCGTCCAACCGAGGGCGACGAAGCTGACCGGGAGATTCGCCCCGAAGGTACTACGGGCAACCCCGCTCACGAACGGCGATCTCGTCCTGTGCGCACCGGCCGACGCCACCGGCGGCCGCATCGACGGGAAGATCTGGCTGATGCAGCGCCCGCTCGGGAAGAGGCCTCCGGTACCGCTCAACGAGTCGTGCTGGGAGGGCATCGCCGTCTCGCACGCACCCGGTTCCACAACGATCGCCTGGGTCCGTTCCCACTACGACTTCTACGACCCCGACCGAGACATCCAAACCGCCCAGTCCCAGATCTTCACCGGCCGTATCAGCTACGACCGGCGCGGGACGCCGTCGCTGGTGGACACGACCAAGCTCGTCGACCGCGAGGACTTCCCCGGGCCCGTACTGTTGGAATCCCAGGACTTCCGCTCCGTGCGGGGCCGGCATGGCACCGACCGTCAACTGGTCTTCACCATGTACGGCTACCAGGGCTCCGAGGTCATGAGTATCGACCGCGAGACCGGGCAGATCGTCAACCACTCCCGCTCGCCCTGGTACGACGAGGCCGAGGGCATCGAGCCGGCCGGTCGCTGGACCCTCGTGGAACGAGACATCAGCAGCACCCGGGGGCCGGTCAGCATCGACCTCTGGCGGGTGCCGCTGGACGGCCAGGCGAAGTGGGAACGCCTCACCTATTTCACAGAATTCGACGGATACGGGGCCAACCAGCCTGCTGTGTCACCGAATTCCCGGTGGATCGCCTTCACTCTGAAGGACCCCAACGACGATCACGGGGAGGGCTCCGCGCTCCTGCTCTTCGACCTCGAGAAGTGGAACAGGAGCGGACAGGGTCATGCATCGATCGAAGCAGACCGACTGCCGCCCTATTCCCCGCAACCAACTACAGTACCTGACGGGTCTGTTGCGTAGGCGAGGTCTGGCGGTCTGCCGCCAGGCCAGTGTGGTGGGACTGTTTCAAGATCGGCTCTGTTCCACATTCGGTGGTGACGGTGCGTGGTCTCTGTCTGGTCTTGATCCTAAAG
>NZ_JALKFY010000708.1:0-7006 GCF_023242985.1 Frankia sp. Mgl5
GAGCGTTACCAGCGGCGCACCGTCCGGCTGGCGGCCCAGGTCGGCGCGGTGGTCCGGGAACTCGCAGGCCGCGGCGGTGATTAGGAGCGTGGGAGCTGGATCTGGCCCTGATCTTGTGATCGAAGTGGACCCGGGCGGCAGTCAGGTCGCGAGCAGGACGCGTTTGCGGAGGAGGTCGAAGTTCGCTCTGCCGTACATCTGACGTTTGATCATTTTGATGCGGTTCACGGTGCCTTCAACTTGTCCGGAGCTGTGCGGCAGGGTCAGTCCGTTGAGGACGGCGTCGTGGTCGCGGAGCAGGCCGCGGGTGAAACGGTGCAGTTCAGGGAGGTCGTCGGCGTCGACGGCGGCGATCCAGGTGTTGAGCCGGTCGCCGTGGCGTCCGGTGAGCATCTGCGCGAACGCGGTGACATGGCCCGCGAGGGTCTGCAGGTGCTGGCAGCGGGTGAGAACCTTCTTCAACGCGAGGGTTTCCTCCTCGTCGAGGTGTTCGGGATCGGTGAGGACCCACCGGGTCACGGTGCGGACCTTCGGCGCCGGCGACGCTGCGGGTGCGGTGCTGCCGGCGGTGCGCAGCAGGCGGAGGTAAGCCAGGACGGTGGCCTGGCTTCCGGGGTAGCCCTGCTCGCGGATCTCCCGAAACAGCTGGCTGCCATTGGTGATCCCAGCATTCACCCGCTCGTTGAGGTAGGGCTCCCACCGCCGTAGGACCGAGCCGCGTCCGTCGCGGGTCTTGGCCAGGACGTCCTCGATGGTGGCCGCGCGGTAGTACTTGCGGACCGTTTCCTTCGCCAGCCCCAGCTCCCGCATGATCGGCTTGATGCCCAGGCCCTGCGCTTTGAGGTCCTGGACGGCGGCATACCGCTCGCGGGCGTTGCGCACGAACGCCCGGCTCTCGAAGTGCTCGTCCCGCGCCTCGGTTACCGCCTCGTCGACGTCGCTCGGCTGGCTCGCGACGGCCTCGACGGCCGGCAGGGAGGGTTCTTTCAGGCAGGAACGATGGCGGGCGACAGTCGCCTCGACGTGCCCGGCGAGGTTGTGCCACAGATGCCACCTGTCAGCCACTTCCACCGCGTCCGGTGCACCGGTACGGGCACCGTCGGCGTAGGCACCGGCCCGATCCCGGCAGATCACCTGCGCACCGGGATGCTCGGCCAGCCAGCCGGCGAACGTCGCTGCCTCCCGATCCGCGAGCAGGTCCACCGGCCGGTGACGGTCCAGATCGACCAGGACCGTTCCGTAGACCCGGCCCCGACGCACCGCGAAATCGTCCACACCGAGGGTCGCCACGACACCCACCTGCGGATCGGGTAACGCCCGCACCCGACGCAGCACCGTGTTCCGGCCAGCACACAGCCCCACCCGCCCGGCGAGACGCGAACCGGCCCTGCCCGCCAGCGCCAACCCGATCGCCTCGATCATCCCGGTGGCGAGTGGGGTGAACCGGGCATGTGGACTCGTCAGACCCACGACCTGCTCCGCGAACGTCACCCTCGAACATCCCGAGTCCAGGCAACGGAACCGCCGGACCAGCAGATCGATCTCGACGTGGGTACCCCCGATGGCAGCATCGACCAACCGCCGCCGATACCGGCCATGCACCCGCTCCGAGACCACCCCGCAGCCTGGACAGGCCCCACCCGGCCCTCGAACACGGGCCCACAACCGCAAGCGATCACCAGTCCGGTCGACGCGGTCGACGATCAGACCCGCCAGATGCGGAAGCAGGACCCCAAGGTCAGAGAGGCACCCGGCACATGATCACAGCAGGCCGGCCTCAGGTAGCAGGCACCCCCGGGTCCACTTCGATCACAAGATCAGGGCCAGATCCACTTGAGACCCGTTCAACCATTCGGAGAAGGAACAAGCCCGGCCGACGTTCAAGAAGGGCTTCGGGTTCCATCCGCTGTGGGCGTTCATCGACCATGGACCGGCCGGCTCCGGAGAACCGGCGGCGGTACTGCTGCGCGCGGGTAACGCCGGGTCGAACACCGCCGCCGACCACATCACCGTCGCCACCGCCGCGCTGGGCCAGCTGCCCCGGCGGCTGCGCCGGTCCCGCAAGGTGCTGGTCCGCGCCGACTCCGCCGGCGGCACACACGCCTTCCTGGCCTGGGCGCACAGGCGGCGGCTGGCATATTCGGTCGGGTTCACCCTGCCCGACACCGCCGCCGAGCTGATCACCCGCCTCCCGGCAGCGGCGTGGACACCGGCCTACGACGCCAACGGCCAGCCCCGCCCCGGCGCGTTCGTCGCCGAACTGTCCGGGCTGATGGACCTGACCGGCTGGCCACCGGGGATACGGGTCATCGCCCGCAAAGAACGCCCCCACCCCGGCGCGCAGCTACATGTCACCGACGTCGACGGCAACCGGATCACCGCGTTCGCCACGAACACCCCCCGCGGGCAGCTCGCCGACCTCGAGCTACGCCACCGCCGCCGGGCCCGCTGCGAAGACCGGATCCGAGCCGCCAAGGACACCGGCCTGACCAACCTGCCGCTCCACGACTTCACCCAGAACCAGATCTGGTGCCAGATCGTCGCACTCGCCTGCGACCTGATCGCCTGGACCCAGATGCTCGCCCTCGCCGGCCAGCCCGCGCGGCGCTGGGAACCGAAACGGCTACGCCACCGCCTGTTCTGGCTCGCAGGCCGGCTCGCCCGCCACGCCCGCGCCACCATCCTGCACCTGCCCGCGCACCACCCCTGGGCCCCACTGGCCCTCCAGGCGATCACCACACTGCGCGCGCTACCCGCCCCCGGATAGCCCGCGGCCACAGACCTCCCACCCCATCACCCAGGAGCCCGCCCCGAACGTGGACCGGGCGCCCACCCCGCGCGACAGCCGGGGCACTCCGCCACGGCCACCCCCAGACCCAGCAGCAAAACTCAACATCAACAAGGGCGGCAGGTCAGCCCGCGAACACACCTGGTCGAGGCACGAAAGATCTGGGCTAACATGACACGATTTGTCATATACGATGTGGATCGTCTGATGAATCTAGCGTTTTCCGGCTTGTCGCCGCTGGTCGTGGAGGATGTGGCAGACGAAGGCGACCTGATCCGAGTGTGGCACGGACACCAGATGCGCCGGCCGCCTGTCCAAGCTGCGGAGTCCAGACCTCGCGCGTGCACGGCTGCAGCGGACCGTGGCCGATGCCCCGGTCGACGCACGCCGCGTAGTCGTGATCCGCCGCCTGGTGTGCCCGACCCGGGGCTGCTGCCGCCAGACCTTCCGCGAACAGATGCTAGAGCATTCACGCAAGGATACCTCGGCGGCGCGCCTCCGCGACTGATTCACCGCGCCGGGCGACGCCAAGCTTAGTATAGATGTTCTTAAGATACCATTTGACGGTGTTGATAGTCAAGTTGAGGCTACGCGCGATTTCTTTGTTTGACAGCCCGCGGTTCAGGAGACAGAGGATGTCGATCTCGCGGGCGTTGAGTGGTTCTTCGGGCGTTGGATTCCGCTCGGCCGGGCGATCGATAATGGGGATCGCCGCCCGCTCTGCGTCGATATGGGCCGTGGCGAGCAGCTTGGACAGGTAGTCCGATGGTATGGCGGGCAAATCTGCGGGCCATCGGCGACATTGGCTAGCGCCTCGAAACTCTCTGATGATCTTCAGGAGCTCCGGCCCCGCATCGATCATGGTGCGCACGAGACCGGAGCGGGCTCCGGCAACCAACGCAGGCACCGCTGTACGGATCGCAGCGTCAGAGTCGCCGCCGAGCGAGAGGACCACCGCTAGTTCGACGCGTGCGGTCGTTTCGGCGTACCGCCAGCCTACGGAGCTGCTCTCGTGGAGAATCTCGGACAGTAGTCGGAGGGCGCCTTCGTAGTCGCCTTGGGCAGACATGATTCGCGCGCGCATCGCGAGCTGGTAGCGGCGGGTGGCCATGGCGATGCCATCGTCGCCGCGTGCGATATCCTCGCTTTGGCGAGCGAGTACGTTCTGTGCGCTCCTGATGTCCCCAAGGGCTAAATGCAGCCGCAGGCGTTCGTGATCGACGGCGGCCGACAAACGGGGTAATGCGAGCTGGCTCGCCGCTTCGTTGCCTTCATCGAGAAATGACCAGACGTCTTCGACGTCGCCTCGCAGGACTTTGATGCGGGCCAGGGTGGAGTAAGTCGCGATCATGAAGTCGGCGACGCCGCTTTCGGCGCCGAGTTCATGGCACTCCTCAAGGAGCCGCTCAGCGGCGTCGATGTCGCCGCGCTCGTAGTACAGCCTGCCCAGTAGCGCTCCCGCCAGCCGGGCGGCATGCGACTTTCGCCCGGCGCCTCCGCGGGCGAGGGCCACGGCTTCCTTATAGAGGCGCCCGGCGGTCACCAGGTCGAGTTGGGCGAATGCTGCGAGTCCGGCGAAGCAGCGCCCGTACACAGCGGCGAAAGGCCCGTGTGTCGCCTCATGGAAGGCGTTGGCCCACTGCTGCCGTTTTTGCGCAGTGTCGTAGGCGAAGGTGTGGATGTCGACGAAGGTGCGGATATTAGACGACACCGCGACTGGCCAGGGCCGGTAGCTCGGGTTCTCCGCGATGTAGGGGGCGACCAGAACGGCGGCGCGGTCGATCCGGTCACCGTAGACGTCGATGCAGGCCTGGACGACATCGGCCTCGCCGAGGATTTCCTTACTGGTGTCGTCGGTTACGGAGGCCAAGGTGGCTCGTACGTGATCGAGCGCGGTCTGCGCGGGCTGTGCCCGTTGCAGGAGGCAGTTGGCCCAGGCGATGGCGATCTGCAGCCCCGGTCGGCCGGGTAGCAGAGTCTGCGGCAGTTTGTTGACCAGGCCGAGCAGGGTGGCCATGCGGCTGTGCTCTACCAGGGGCATGGCCTGCCGTTCCACTAAATCCACAGCTCCGGTGTCGTTGCCGGCGGCCAAGGCGTGGGTGACGGCCTCACCGAGCAGGTCATGATCGGCAAACCACGCTGATGCGGTGCGGTGGAGAGTGATGATCCGGTCGGCATGAGTGCGTTCCAGGCGCCGCCGCAGATAGTCCGCGAAGAGGTGGTGGTAGCGGAACCATTCCCGGTTGTCGTCGAGCGGCCGCAGGAACATGTCTCGCTGTTCGAGCTCTTCCAGCAGGGCCTGCCCACGCCGCTGTCCGCTGACCGCGGCGGCGAGGTCACCACAGAGACGATCACAGATGGAGGTCGTGAGAAGGAAGTCAAGCAGGTCGGCGGGCAGCGTGTTGAGCACGTTCTCGGCGAGGTAGTCGCCGATGGAGTGATGCCGCCCGGAGAAGCCGCGGATCAACGCTGACGGGTCGTCGCTGTTGCGTAGCGACAGGGTGGCGAGTTGGAGCGCGGCAACCCAGCCGTCGGTGCTGGAGCACAGTTGATGAACGTCCTCGCTGTCGAGGTCTAGTGCGTTGAGGTCGAGGAGGAAGGCGGCGGATTCGTTGCGGTCGAAACGCAACTGGGTGGCGTCGATCTCGGTGACCTGGTTGCGGACCCTGAGCCTCCCGACGGCCGGCGAGCGGGTTCGACTGGTGACGATCAGGTGGAGGTTGTCAGGACCCACATCCAGCAAGAATTCCAGCGCGGCGGCAGCCTTGGGGTTGTCGATGAGGTGCCAGTCGTCGAGAACGATCGCGAGGGGCCGCCGGTGCTCGGCAACCTGGTTGACCAGCTCGGTGAGCACGTAACGTTGAGCGTCGCCGGAATGTTGTTCGAGGACATCGACCAAGCCGCCAGCGAAGGTGGGTTCGACGCGACGCACCGCCTCGACAAGGTGGCTGAGGAACCAGACGGCGTCGTTGTCGTCGCGGTCGAGACTGAGCCAGGCGACCGGCACACCTTCGGCACGCAGCACACGCTGCCACTGGACCGCCAGAGTGGTCTTACCGAACCCGGCGGGGGCGTGGATCAACGTCAGCCGCTTGGCGCGACCTTCGCGGAGCTGGTCGATGAGCCGGTCACGGCTGACCAGCCCATCGTCATAGCTCGGTGCCTGAAACTTCGTGGACACCGCTAGCACGGGACGTACCTCGATGTCCATCCAGCTCGCCTCGCCTTCGAGGGCTCCCTGCCCACCTCCATCGCCACACGCTTGTGACTACCCCCACATCATCTATAGCGAATTTTCCCACTGTCCACCTGGGTCTGCAATACCTCGGCGTTACCAGCCGGCCCGCAGGGTCTTCTTGTCGATCTTGCCAAGCACGGTGGTGGGTAGCGTCTCGGCGACGCGCACGACCTTGGGCTGCTTGTAGCGGGCGAGGTTGCTGCGGCAGCGGGCGAGCAGCTTGGCCTCGTCGAACGCGCCGGTGTCGTCGGGCACGACGAACGCGACGACGGCTTCGCCCCAGTCAGGGCGCGGCACTCCGGTGACCGTGCCCCGCCCGACTCCGGGGCAGGCTGTGGCGGCGTTCTTCACCTCGGTGCTGTAGACGCCTATTCCACCGGTGGTGATCATATCGTCTTTTTCGGTCGAGCAGGTAGACGTAGCTGTCGTCGTCCATGCGCCCGATGTCGCCGGTGTGCAACCAGCCGGCCGCCCAGGGCCTTGGCGGTCTGTTCGAGCCGGCCGCGGTAGCCGACCGTGGCGTCGGGCGTGGAAGCGGCGATCTCACCGACCTGGCCGCGGGGCAGTTCTCGGCCATGCTCATCAACCACCTTAACCGCGGTCATGATAGCGGGCTGGCCGCAGCTGGTCAGGCGTTGCTCACCGCCGGGATCGAGGCGGTGGTCCTCGCGGCGCAGCCGGGTGATGATGTTCGGTGCTTCCGGCTGGCCGTAGAGCTGCATGAACAACCGTGCCGAACACCTCGAGGCCCTGTTCAAGCCGCTCCCGGGCGGTCGGTGCGGCGCTGTAGAGAATGGCGCGCAGCGAGCTGAGATCCAACTCCCGCCCGGCTACACGGTCGAGTAGTCACCGTCGGCACCATTGAGCGTGTAGGTCACGCGATCGGCGGTGATGCGCCGCAGGCGCTTGGCTGCCGCCTCGGCGAGCCGGGCGCCCTCGGCCGTGTCGGCCCACAGGGCAGGCGGGAGCCCTCCGCCGTA
>NZ_JALKFY010000709.1:0-6777 GCF_023242985.1 Frankia sp. Mgl5
GGCCCCCCCGGCCCCCGGGGGGGCCCCCCCCCCCCCCCCGGGGGCCCCCCCCCCCCGGCGGGGGGGGGGGGGGCCCCGGGGCGTGGAGGTGAGGTTGCGCGGCGGGGGCTTACGGGTGGGGGAGGTGTGCGGTGATGTCGGCGGCGGTCGTGGCTGGGTGGGCGAGGCCGCCGCGCAGCAGTTCCTGGGCGCTGTCGGAGTTCCCGGGCCGGGGGAGGGCGAGGACGGGGCGGCCGAGGGTGCGGGCGGCCTGTGCGACGGCGATCCCGGCCCCGCCGGGGGCGGATTCGCAGACCAGGGTGGTGTGGGTGAGGGTCGCGAGCAGGCGGTGGCGGGCGGTGTTGCGCCGGGACCGGTCGCGGGTGTCGGGCGACGGTGAGGCCCGCAGCGGGGGTGTGTCGGACAGGACGAGGCCCGTGGCGGCGACGGCGGCGAGCAGCTCGGGCTGGGGGCACGGTCGGTGGTCAGGGGGCCGGTCAGGATCGCCAGCGTGGGGGCGTGGGGCACGGCGGCGGTCAGCGCGGCGCGGGCGATGCCCCGGGACGCGGTCGCGGTGACGGTGACCGGCGGGGACGCGGTGGCGAGGTCGCGGGCGAGGCGAGTGGCGTCGGTCAGTCCCTGGGGGTGGCGCTGCGGTTCCCGGTGACGGCGACGGCGCGGGCCGTGAGCGCGGCGAGGTGACCGGCCCCGTGGGCCCACAGGGCGAGCGGGGCGGGCCCGGTGGGGGTGAGGCTGGTGGGCCATTCGTCGTCGCCGGGGCAGATCAGCCGCCACCCGGACGAGGTGTGGATGGCCAGGAGCTGGTCGGGGTCGAGGTCGGGGTGCGTGGCGGCGATGGTGTCCCAGACCGTGACCGGGCCCCGGACGACGACGTCGGCGTCACGGGCACGGTCGAGGGGCAGCGCGGTCAGGGCGGCGCGGGCGTGCCGCTGCGCGTCGGAACCGGTGGACATCGCGGGGAATCCTTTCGTCGCGGGGCACGGGGCCGGCCCGGCACACGCGGGCGCGGGGCCGGCCCGGTGGGGGTTAGCGAGGGGTGAGGACGGGGCGCAGGTCGTCGGCGCTGGTGACGATGCGGGCGGTGCCCTCGCGCAGCAGGGTGAGCGGACCGGCACTGAGCGGACTGGTGACCGGACCTGGCACGGCGAAGACGGGCCGGCGTAGGCGGAAGTGGGCGGCGAACGCGACGGCGAGCGGCACGTTGTCGTCGGCGCCGGCTTCGATCAGCACCGTGACAGAGGCGAGGGCGGCGAGCAGGTCGATACGGGCCTGGACCCTTTGTTGGGTGGGGAGGGCGCCGGGGGCGGCCGGGCTGAGGACCGCGCCGCGGGCCGCGACCGTGGCGAGGAGACGGTGCTCGCCGTCGTCGATGCGGGTCGGGATGTCGACGACGGCGAGGGCGGTGTGCCCGTGGGCGGCGACGGTGAGCGCGGTCGTCTCCGCGCCGCTCCCACCCGCGAAGGCGACGACCGTGATGGCCCCGCCTTGGGCAGGTGTCGCCAGGTCGGTGGCGAGGTCGGCGGCGACGGTGCTGCCGTAGTCGCTTCCTGGCGCCGCGCTGGTGACGGTCACCGCCCGGGACAGCAACCGGCTCAGATGGCCGCTGCCGTGGGCCCACAGGCCGACCGGCCCGCCGGGGATGTTCAGGGTGGCGGGCCAGTCCGGGTCGCTGGGGATGAGTAGGCGCCAGCCGATCCTGGTGGCGTGTTCCAGGACGCCGTCGGGGTCGAGGGTCCGGTGGTAGCCGGCGAGCCGGTCCCACACGGCGACCGGGCCGTGGCGACGGACCGCCTCGGCACGGTTGCGGTTCGGGGGCAGGGAGGTCAACGCGGCGCAGGCACGGCGGAGCGGGTCGGTCACCGTGATCCTTTCCAACATCGGGGGGCTGGTCTGTGCTCGGGCAGGCCGGCGGAAAGGGTGGGGCCGCACGGGGTGCAGGTGGGCTGCGGGCGGCCCTGCTCTTTCTCGGACGGGTCAGCTGCGGTCGAGGGCCGCGAACACGTCGGCGGCGTTGGTGATCAGCCGGGCGGAGCCGTCGCGCAGCAGGGCATGCGGGCCGGCACTGAGACGGGAGGTGACCGGGCCGGTCACGACCAGGACCGGGCGGCGGTACCGGTGCGCGGCACGGGCCGTCGCGAACGCCGCGCCCCACCGGCCGGACTCGACCAGCACGGTGGCGCGGGTGAGAGCGGCCAACAGCCGGACCCGGGCGGCCTGGTGGCCGAGGGTCGGTGCGGTGCCGGGCGGGGCCAGGCAGACGACCATTCCACTGTCGGCCACGTCCGCGAACAGGGTGCGGGTGTAGCGGGTGAGCGCCCGGACGGAGGTCAGGACCGCGATGGCGCGGTGGTGCGCCACGGCGACCCACAGGGCGGTGGTGTTGATATCGCCCACGAGCCCGCCGACGGCCACGGTGACAGGCTTGGCCGCGAGGGGGGTGGTGAGGTCCCACACCAGGTCACGGGTGACCCGCGTCCCGTAGTCGGTGCCGGCCACGGCACCGACGACCGTCACGGATCGGCGGGTCAACGCGGGCAGGTCACCGCTGCCGCGTACCCACAGCCCCACCGGAGCGCCGGCGGCGTCATCGAGGATGGTGGGCCAGCCGGGATCGCCCGGGATCAGCAGCCGCCACCCGTCCGCCGACGCGGAGTCGAGAAGCCGGGCCGGATCGATACCCGGGTGGTGCGGGGCGAGACGCGCCCAGACCTCGACCGGATCGGTACGGTCCGGGCCGTCGGAAAGCGGGGTGCGTGAGGGCAGGGCGGTCAGGGCGGCGCGGGCGTGCCGGGGGTCATCGTCAGGCATCGGAATCCTTCACACCGGGGCGGGGTGGGTGCACGGCCAGGGGGTCAGGGGGTGCGGGGGGAACGCCACGGCGGAGGGTCGCCGGGGCCGCTGCGCAGGAGCCGGCCGAGCGCGGTGTGCAACGTCCAGGCCTCGGGATGGTCTGTGATGCCGGGGAGGTCGAGGACCGTGGCGGCGAGCAGGGTCGTGAACGCGGCCTGCACCGCATCGCGCCCTGCCCCACCGGGGTCGTGGGCGGGCGGGACCGGGGGGACCCATCCGCCGGTGGCGGGCCCGCTGTTCCCCTCGCGGGGGGTGAACAGGAGCACGGCCGGGGCGCTGCGGGACGCGGGGGTGGTGGTGAAGACGGTGTCGGCGGGGAGGGTGAGCAGACCGCGCAGGATCGCGTCGCGGGGCGCGGTCGGGTGCACGGTGACCGTGAACGTGCCGTCCGCGTTCAGCCGGGCGCGCACCCGGCTGTCGGAGAAACGGGCCATCAGATTCCCTTTACGGTGAGGGTGCTCGGAGTTCCCAGGCCGCGGGAAAGCCGCCCACGGCCTGGGTGAGAGTCCGAAGCCGAATGCGGTGGCCTTAGCTGCCGGTCGACGCGCCGGCAGCGGCGGCGGAGGTGAGCGCGAGACCGGTGGGCGTGATCTGGAAACGCTTCGGCCGGCCCGGGAGGAGGGTGACCTCGCCTCGGCGTGCCATCGCCAGGCCGGCCGCGTTGATCGCTCCCGACGAACGGCCCGGGATTTCCCGACTGATCTCGGTCACGCTCATCGCGACGTCCGCGTGTGCGGCGAGCACGTCCAGGACCATCGCGGTGAGCGCGCCGGCCTGCAGGCGGGGTTTCCCGTCGGTGTTCACCGTCCGCCCCGCAGCCGACGCCGGAGCCTTCGGGGTGCGGCGTCGTACCGGCCGGGGCGGGGGTGCCACACCGGCCCGCACCGGGCAGTGCGACGCCGGGCAGGACCACGCCGCGCACCCCACCCCACCCGCCGGGACACCCCGACCAGCCGAAGCCGGGGCTGGGACGGGGCTCGGAGCGGGGTCGGTCAGCCCGTCTCCGGGCGCGGTTCCGGTGCCCGCGCCGGGCATCGCATCGACAGACGGCGCGGGCAGCGCGGCGGGATCCTCGCCGGGCGCTGATCGCCGTGCGGGTTCACTCACGGCCTCCATCGGCGTCACGGCGCCGAGATCCTCGCCCGGGTCGGCTGAGGGGTTCTGGACCGGCGGGTCCGCGCTGGGGACGTCCGGCGCTGTCTCGGTGTCCGCTTCCGGACCGCTGTCTCCCTCGGTGTTGGTGGGGGGCGTCGCGGGCGGTTCCTGCACGGCCCCGACACCGCCCTCGGCGGCGGGGCCTTCCTGCGCCGTCGCCGTGCCCACCGCGCCGGCCGGGTCGGCTGGGTCCTCACCGGGGTCGCCGGCCTGCACCGGGGTCGTGTCCTCCTCGATTGCTTCCGGCTGCTCCGCTTTCACGTCGGCGTCAGCGGCCTGGGCATGGTCGGCGGTAGCGGTGGACGGTTCGGGTGCCGAGTTGGGCGCTGCGCCGGGTGGGATGGTCTCCATGTCGGGGGCGGTTACTGGCTCCGGCGAGCTGTCCGGCGCCCCGCCGGCCTCGGTGATCACCGGCGGGTCGCCGTCGCCCTGGGCGTCGCTGCCGGCGGGTGTGTCGCTGCCGGCCGGTGGCTCGGTGAGCGCGGTGCTGTCCGGTGCGGGCGTGTCGTCCGGGGCAGGCGTGTCGTGCGGGGTGGGGATCGGCTCCCACTGCGCGGGCGTCCCCCGGGCCCCGGACCGCCGCGACGCCACGATCAGTCCCGTGTCCACCATCTGGTCCAACACCGGCCGCAGCTGCCCGACCGTCATCCCGGCCGCGACCCGTATCTCCGCCAGGGTCGCGGGCCCCTCATGATTCCGTAGGATCTCCAGGACACGCGCGGTGTCCGGATCGGCGGCGGATGTGTTCTCGTCGACCATTGTTCACAACCCCCATTGTCGGGTGCGTTTTCCGGGTGCGTGAACAGCTGTATCTCGATCCGAACGCATTCAGCCAGCCGTATCCACCGGCCATACCCAGTGACATGAATCACTGCCCATGGGATGCGCGGAACCCGTTGCTGAACCGAATCTGATCAAGTTACGGTGCCTGACGTTCCCGGGATTCACCGCCACACCAGGCGTGCAGGCCACCCGGGCGCGTTCCCCTCATCCCCCCCGCGTGGAGTAGGCGCCCGCGCGCCCCTTCGCGCCCCGCACAGAAACGGCTGCCCATGAAACCGACGCCGAACACGCGAATGGATCCACGGCTGGATCCGCCTTTCGACCTGGAGGCTTTCCTCGAGGGTCACGGATTCACGCGGACCAGTAGCAGCCCGGATGTCTACCGGCACGCCCACGTCGAGGTCGAGAACAACGGCGGACACCTGTACGTCCGCCGCTACACCTCACTGGGGCGCCGGCTCATCGACTGGGCGTGCGCCTACGGCCCCGGCGTACCACGCGAGCTGATCATCATGGCGGTCCTGGCCGCGTTCACACCCGTCCCCGTCCCGCAGGGCAACACCGGTACTTGGTCGGTCTGGGCCGCCGTTCCCCTCACCGTCGGTGTCGGGCTCTCCCACGACGCCGCCCGCGACGCCGCTGGCTGGCTCGGGGCCGAGGGCTGGCCCTACCTCACGTACCTGTCCGACGGCGACACCCCACCGGCCGGCGACCCGACCGCACACCCAGACTCATGATCACCGTTCTGGTGATTCCGGCGGACTCGACCCGCCTGACACGCCAGCACCGACTCGATCCCACCGATATACCCGCGATGGAAAAGCTCGTCGGTGGCGTCCTGCACCCGGTGAGCCTCACCGACCCGGAAAGCAGCCTGTATCTTCCCGCCGCCGATGCCCGGTTCCCGGGGCCGTGCAACATGCGCGCCACCGCGCTCGCCGCTTTCCACACCCGCCCGTCCCGGCTACCACGGACCATCCTGCGCGGCGATGCGATCCTCCCCGGCCCCACCACCACCGAAGGGCGGGACACCGACGTCCCCGACGAACTCGTCAGCCTTCTCGACAACCGCATGTTCCGCGTCCAGACGAAACAGCCCGACGCCCAGAAGTGGACCCGAGGTCGTCGCTACGTCGGCTTCGAACACGCATACGCCCAGACCTGCAACGCCGTCCGGGGGATACCGGACGACGCCATGCCCCTCATCCGCGTCCTCGGTGCCTCACCCGCCACGTCAGACAGAAAAGGAAACCGGTCATGATCCAAGTGTTGACGGTGCCCGCCGACCCGGCGGCCCCGCATGCCCTCACCGAGATGAACCCGACGAACCTGCGTGGATTCCAGACCCTCGTCGGGGGTTCGATCGAACGCGTCCCTCTCGCTTCCGCCGGGTCGCTGTGGGCGAATGAGGACGGCCTCGGGCTGCGCCTGCCGTTCAACGAGCGCGCGACCGCCCTCGCCGCGTTCCACGCCCCCAGGTTCACCTGGGACCTGCAGATCGCCGGTGACGTCTACCTCACCGGCCCCGTCGACGCCGACGGGCTGGACACCGACGTCCCCGACACCCTCGTCGCGCTCCTCACCGCCGAGTGGATCAGGCTGCAGGCGCGCCCGAACGGCGGGGACTGGGCGGACAACGGGACCTATCCCGGTCTGCTCGCCGCCTACACCGCCGTCTGGGAGAAGGCCGGGCTTCTCACCGAGTACGAGTCCGGGAAGCGCTTCGCCGTCTGCGCGGTCCCCATAGCCACCGCCGCCAGGCAGCCCACGGCTCGTTCCACCACCGGCGGTGAGGCGGTGTGGACCGTGTGGGGAGACCGCGTCGACCCCTACGCCGTCCGCCAGACCCGCGAGCAGGCCCAAGCCGCCGTCGATGCCGCAGCCACCGAAGGAGAGGACGGCGTGTACGCCGAGCACCCCGACGGCACCACCCTCGAACCCCCACCCACCCGATAGCCCCAGGCACCGGCGGCCCCGGTCTCCCGGGGC
>NZ_JALKFY010000710.1:0-6707 GCF_023242985.1 Frankia sp. Mgl5
AAGTTCATCGTCGCGGACACCCCCGGGCACGAGCAGTACACCCGGAACATGGTCACCGGGGCGTCCACCGCGGATCTGGCGGTGATTCTCGTCGACGCCCGCAAGGGTGTGCTCACCCAGACCCGGCGACACAGCTACCTAGTCTCCTTACTCGGGATCCGCAACATAGTCCTGGCGATCAACAAGCTGGACCTCGTCGACTACTCCCGGGACGTGTTCGCCGGCATCGAGGCGGACTACCGGGCGTTCGCGGCCGAGATCGGACTGAGCGACATCGTCGCGATCCCGTTGTCCGCGCTGGCCGGGGACAACATCACCGCACTGTCGCCGAACACTCCCTGGTACACCGGCCCCACCCTCGTCGGTCACCTGGAGTCCGTCGAGATCGCCGACGACCTGCACACCGGCTCGTTCCGCCTGCCCGTGCAGTGGGTCAACCGGCCCAACCTGGACTTCCGTGGCTTCTCCGGGCAGATCGCCGGCGGTGCCGTGCGCCCCGGGGACCGCGTTCGAGTGCTGCCGTCCGGTCAGGAAAGCACCGTCGCGCGGATCGTCACCGCCGACGGCGACCTCGACGAGGCGGCCGCGGGCCAGTCGGTCACTCTCACGCTCACGGACGAGATCGACGTCAGCCGCGGCGACGTCCTCGCCGCGGCCTCGGATCCGCCCGCCGTCGCGGACCAGTTCGAATGCCACCTCGTCTGGATGGCCGAGGAACCCATGCTCCCGGGCCGTCCCTACCTGCTCAAGATCGGGAGCCGCACTGTCGGGGCGACGGTCACTCAGCCGAAGTACAAGGTCAACGTCAACACTCTCGAGCACACCGCCGCCCGCACCCTCGATCTCAACGAGATCGGCGTGTGCAACATCAGCCTCGACCGGCAGATCCCGTTCGACCCCTACACCGCCAACCGGGACCTGGGCGGGTTCATCCTCATCGACCGCTTCACCCAGGCCACCGTGGCCGCCGGGCTGCTGCACTTCGCGCTGCGGCGTGCCGACAACGTGCACTGGCAGGCGGTCGAGGTGGACAAGGACGCCCGCGCCCGGCTGAAAGGGCAGCGCCCGGCGGTCGTCTGGTTCACCGGCCTGTCCGGTGCCGGGAAGTCGACCATCGCGAACCTGGTCGAGAAACGGCTCCACGAGCAGGGCTGCCACACCTACCTGTTGGACGGTGACAACGTCCGGCACGGCCTGAACAAGGATCTCGGGTTCACCGACGCCGACCGGGTCGAGAACATCCGCCGCGTGGCGGAGGTGGCCCGGCTCATGGTCGACGCGGGCGTCATCGTGCTGGCCTCGTTCATCTCCCCGTTCCGCGCCGAACGTGCGCTGGCCCGTGACCTGCTCGGCGAGGGCGAGTTCGTCGAGGTGCACGTGGACGCGCCCCTGGCGGTGGCCGAGGCCCGGGACCGCAAGGGGCTCTACGCCAAGGCCCGGCGCGGAGAACTGGTCCACTTCACCGGCATCGACTCCCCGTACGAGCCCCCCGAGAACCCCGAACTGCGCCTTGACGCCAGCGGCGCCCACCCGGCCGCGGCCGCCGCGGACCTGGTCGTCGACCACCTGCGTCAGGCCGGTGTGCTCGCCCCGCCCGCGTCTCGCCCGACCCCGCCCGCCGGAGCATGAACAGCATGGACGATCACGCACTTGCCGCTGCCCTCGCCGAGAAGGCGGGGTCCCTCCTCCTCGACATCCGCGGGCAGGGTGGCGCCGAGGGGGATCGCCAGTCCAACGAGCTGCTGCTGCGCCTGCTGGCGCAGGCACGTCCGGACGACGCCGTGCTGTCCGAGGAGAGCGCCGACGATCCCGTCCGCCTCACCCGGGGCCGGGTCTGGATCATCGACCCGCTTGATGGCACCCGCGAGTACGGCGAGCCGCCACGGGACGACTGGGCCGTCCACGTCGCCCTCGCCGTCAACGGGACACCCACGGCGGGCGCGGTCGGACTGCCCGCCGCCGGCCTCGTGCTGCACACCGGCGAACCACCGGCCCTCGCCGCCCCGACATCCGGCCCGGTCCGCCTCGCCGTCTCGCGCACCCGCCCACCCGCCTGCGTCGACCAGCTTGTCGCCCGCCTGGACGCGGCACTGGTCCCCATGGGTTCCGCCGGCGCCAAGGCCATGGCCGTCGTCCGCGGCGACGTCGACGTCTACGCCCACTCCGGCGGCCAGTACGAATGGGACTCCGCCGCCCCCGTCGCCGTCGCCCACGCCGCGGGCCTGCACACCTCCCGCCTCGACGGCAGCCCCCTCCGCTACAACGAGCCCAACCCCTACCTGCCCGACCTGCTCATCTGCCGCCCGGAACTCGCCGACACCGTCCTGCGCGCACTCCATGACGCCTGACCGGGGCCCCCGCGGCCTTTCCCCGCGGGCCGCCGGGAAGGGCTGCCGGCACACGGGCAGCGGGAAGCCGGGATGACTCACGCCGAGGGACATGCGCGCGGTGACGCAGCTGCCGGGTATCGAGGTCGGACAGGTGTCGGCGGCCCGTCCGTGGCGATCGTGGGAGGAGGCGCCAGCGGCGCGCTGTGCGCGACGTACCTGCTGCGGGAGTCGAAAAGGTCCGGAGCGCCGGTCCGCATCACGATCATCGACCGCGGTGCCGGCTATGGGCCAGGGCTCGCCTACGGGACCACGTATCCCCGGCACCACCTCAACGTGCCGGCCGGCCGTATGAGCGCCTTTCCCGACCAGCCGGAGCACTTGGTCGAATGGGCGCGGGGCGCCGGAGTCCCAGCGGACCCCGGTGCTTTCCTGGCACGCGGACTCTACGGGTCCTATCTGACCGAGGTCCTCGCCTCGGCCGAGCGAGACGCGCTGCCCGGCGCGATCGAGCGGGTGCCGGCCGAAGCCACCGAGGTCTCCGCCGCCCCGGACACCGCAGGGCTCCGGATCGGGCTGCTGGGCAGGGAGCCGATCGACGCCGACTGCGCGATCCTGGCGCTCGGCGTTCTTCCCAGGGAGCCTCCCGGCTGGGCAACGAAGCCCGGCTGCGCCGCGCGCTACGTGGCGGACCCGTTGCGCGGGGACGCTCTCGGACGCATCGAGGACGGGGACGACGTTCTCCTGCTGGGCACCGGGCTCACGATGGTGGATGTGGCTCTGCGGCTCACGGAGCGGCGGCCGAGGTTGACGATCCATGCCGTCTCCCGGCATGGCCTGCTTCCCCACCGGCACCGGCCGGCGGATCCCGCAGCGGGCCCGGTCCCCGCGGTGAATTTCAGCCCGTCGTCCGGTGCGGGCCCTCGTGACCTGGTCCGCGCGATCCGCCGCGCCGCGGCGGTGGACCCCTGTCGGTGGCGCGAGGTCGTCGACAGCCTGCGAGCCCGGTCAGAGCAGGTGTGGAACGGACTCGACCACGACTCCCGACGTGTTCTCCTCGCCCGGTTCGGGCGCTACTGGGACATCCACCGTCACCGGATGGCGCCCGAGGTCGCTGTCTGGATCGACGACCTGGTGCGGCGGCGGCAGCTGCGGCTCGGCCGGGGCAGCGTCGTCGAGGCGGCGAACGACGGCGACGCGCTGCTGGTCAGGCTCCTGCATGACGGCCAGCTCCGTGAGCGGCGGTTCCACTGGATCGTCGACTGCTCGGGCCCGCCGGCCGACGTCTCGCGCTCCCCGGACAGGCTGACAGCCCAGCTCCTCACCTCGGGTTTCGCGCGAGTCGAACCGCTACGCCTCGGGCTGGAGACGGATCCGAGCGGGCGACTGATCGCTCGCGACGGGCGACCCCACAGCAACGCCTTCACGATGGGCCCCCCGCGCCGGGGCGGCCTGTTCGAGACGACGGCGATCCCGGAACTCAGAGAACAGGCCCAATCACTGGCGGAGAAGATATCGGCGCTGCTTTACAGCGGAAGTCGGGACGGCTGTGCCGGAACTCGTACCACCCAGTAGATCACTCGAATAACACTCATGGACCTCTCCCAGAGTCCATTGCGGCATAAAACACTGACCCACCACGGACTACGACGAATCTCGGTCCCCGCCCGTATCGATCAGGGCGCCGACACGGCCCGCGGGCACTCTCCCAAGCGTTAGCTCGATCACCTGGCCTGTTTGGCGGGTAGCTCGGTTATGGCGCAGACGGTTTCGCGCCGGGCTGACAGCCGGTCGTCCGCCGCCGGTGAATCTACACAACCTGCAGGGTGCAAGGGAAGTCCTGTGAACCGCATGGTCGAACTGCACGGAGTAACCATCCCGAGCAGGTCAAGATCGTATTGCTCACCACCCCCGCCCGGACGGGACGGGCGCACGTCACTCCAACCCCCGACCGCTCCGACGTCAGGCGTCGGTTCGACAGGACGGGCCGTCGTCGCACCAGGGCCCGGCCGCGATCAGACGGCCCACGACAGCGCGGAGCTGATCAGCGATCACTGTCGTGGCCTCGACGGCGGGGCCGAATCGAACCCCTCAGGACCTCGGTCCACGACGCTCGACCGGGTTCGAGGGCCGCAACGAAGGAGTGTGGCCGGCTTGGGATCAGCTGAGGCTAGTTCGTCGCCCGGCCATACCTAAGGTAGAACTCCCCGCTCCGCGCTGATCGACGCCTCCGAGCCCAGCCACGGACTGGCATTCACCACAAGGACGAGCCGTCCGTCGGTCGCCGAGAGCACCACAAGGCTGGTGCGTGCGCGCTGGAGCGGGCGATCTCTCACCGTCCACTGTTCAGCCCGTCGCACAAGGCCCCCGTGGCCCCGACCCTGCGCTAGGGCCACTGACGGCTCCCTTGGCGAGAGCACGCTCTTCCTAAGATCGCCCTCGTCGCTAGGACACGCCGACCCTCCCCACAGCACCAGCAGCTGTTACACAGCGTAACATTCGGGGATGAAGCGACAAGCTAAGACGGTTGACTCTCACGGTTCCGCGTGTTTCGATGCCTGACGTGCTGACGATCTCGCCGTCGACGAAGGAGCAGATCGTCCGGGCCGCCGAGCAACTCTTCGCCGAGCGGGGCATCGAGGGGGTATCTCTGCGGCAGATCGGCGCTGCCGCGGGGAACGGCAACAACTCCGCAGTCCAGTACCACTTTGGCTCGAAGGACCAACTGATTCGGGCAATCTTTGAGTACCGCCTGCCGTCTCTGCACGAGAGACGCCGGATACTCATCGCCCGGCTGCACCCTAACGACCTGCGGTCGTGGGTCGAGTGCTACGTATTGCCGATCCTCGAACAGGGAGAACAGAAGGAGAGTAACTACCTGAGTTTCGTGGCCATGCTGCAACCTTACGGTCGCCGGCAGTTCTTTGCCACGCTTGCCGAGGAGTTCCAGCAGGCGACGCAGGCCTTTCACGAACAAGTCAGATCCCTGCTCCCGCACATCCCCGAGCCGCTGCGGACCCACCGCATCGCCCAGGCTCTCGCGTTCAGCGTGCACGCCGCGGCAGACCGTGAGCGGGCGCAGGCCGGCGGCCGACGCGTGCTCCCCTTCGCCGTCCACGTCAGCGATCTTCTCGACGGCCTGGTGGGCTTCCTCGAGGCACCGGTGTCGCCGCACGCGCTCGCCGCGCTCGAAGGCGCAGACCCCGACGATCTGCCCCTAATCCCCTAGACAAAAATCGGCGAGCTCCTGCCAGTACGCTGGTCGTGATCTCGGTGCTCGCCGCCAGCCAGGCCCGGCCGCGCTGCGCCTGCTCGTAGAGCCGGCGCGGCTCGCCCTCGGCCTGACGCAGATCGGTGATGTCGGTGAGACAAGCGCGAGCATCTCCTCACCGCCCCGCAGGTAAGGGATCATCACCGTGACCCGCATCGACCGGCCGGGGCCGTGTTCTCTTCCCGCCAGGTCGAGATCACCGACCTGGGCGTGGTGAGTGCTGCCGCGTTCCCGTTGGCTGGTGCCATTGCCTGTCGCGCGATGACATCGGACCTGGTCGGCGGCTATCTCCGTGTCGACTCCTGCCTATGGGGCTCCAGAACCTCGATTTGGGCGGTGACCTGCACGTTTGCCCGCCGGACTGGGCCTGTGTCGGGCAGGCTGGATGGTCATGGTGTGGTCGCTGCTCTACGCCCTGACACGCAACACTCTCGGACTGATGCTGCTCCGAGTCCGCGGGGACACCGCGAAGGACGTAGAGCTCCTCGTCCTGCGACACCAGGTGGCAGTGTTACGACGGCAGGTGAACCGCCCGACGCTGGAACCGGCGGATCGGGTGATCCTCGCAGCCCTGTCCCGGCTGCTACCCCGGGCCCGCTGGGGTTCGTTCGTCATCACCCCGGACACCGTGCTGCGCTGGCACCGCGAGCTCCTCGCCCGACAACGGACCTACCCACGCAAGACCCCCGGACGGCCACCGATCCGCAGGGAGATCCTGCGAGCTGGTCCTGCGCCTCGCACGGGAGAATCCGACCTGGGGCCACCGCCGGATCCAGGAAGAGCTCGTCGGGCTGGGCTACCCGGTCGGGGTGGCCACCGTCTGGCGGATCCTGCACCGCGCCGGCGTCGATCCCGCGCCCCGGCGGGCCGATGCCTCCTGGCGCACGTTCCTACGTGCCCAGGCCTCCGGCATCCTCGCCTGCGATTTCTTCACCGTGGACACCGTATTCCTCCAACGAATCTACGTGTTCTTCGTCGTCGAGCACGCCACCCGCCGTGCCCACGTCCTCGGGGTCACGAAGCATCCAACCGCGGCCTGGGTCACCCAGGTGAGTAGCCGGGGGGAATCGCACCCCCCGGCTCTCGCAGAACCGGGCGTAAACCTCTCG
>NZ_JALKFY010000711.1:0-6080 GCF_023242985.1 Frankia sp. Mgl5
GGCGGGGTAAGGGGAAGGACGTGCCATGACTCGATCCTCTCAGAGAATCAAGCCTCCATCCGACCCGGGGCGGTTCACACTCGGTGACTCCACCCAAGCCGGTGCCGACGTTGACCTGTCCCCCGCGAGGAAGGACCAGGCCGGTGCCCATGCTGGCAGAACTCATCGACGCCGTCGTCGGTGTCGATACCCACCGCGACACCCACCAGGCAGAACTCGCTCTTCCTACCGGCTCCCCCATTGCCACCTGCACGATCAGCAACGACAGCGCCGGTTTCACCCGCCTGCTGGCCTGGATCACCGAACACGCCCCCGGACCACGGATCATCGTGTCCATCGAAGGAACCCGCAGCTACGGCGTCGGCCTGGCCCGCGCTGTGTCCGCCGCCGGCCTGCTCGTCGTCGAATGCGAGCAGCCCCACCGCAAGACCCGACGCGGCAAAGGCAAGTCCGACACCCTCGACGCACACCTCGCCGTCCTGGCAGCGCTGCGCCTCGACGGCGACAGACTCCCCCTCCCACGCGCCGACGGCGACCGCGAAGCCCTGCGAATCCTGCTCGGCGCCCGCCACGACATCACCGTCACCAACACCGCGCAGACCAACCGGCTCCGCGCGCTGCTGCTGAGCGGGGACGACACCGACCGCGAACTCGCACGTGGCAGCCTCACCGTCACCGAGCTCGAACGACTCGCCCGCCGCCGACAGCCACGCAACGCCAGCCGCGAACACGCCGTACGACACGCCGAGATCCGCCGGCTCGCCGCCGCGCTACGCGAGAACACACGCGTACTCAAAGCCAACGCCGCCCAACTCCAGGCGATCGAGGACGACCTCGTCCCCGGACTGACCGAACGCCGTGGTTTCGGACCCGTCACCGCCGCCCAGGCCGTCGTGAGCTTCTCCCACCCCGGACGGTGCCGCAGCGACGCCGCGTTCGCCGCCCTGGCCGGCACCAGCCCCCTCGAAGCAAGCAGCGGCCGCACCGTCCGCCACCGCCTCAACCGCGGCGGCGACCGCGCCCTCAACAGCGCGATCCACACCGTCGCCCTCGTCCGAATGCGCTGCTGCCCCACCACCAAGGCCTACGTCACCCGCCGCACCGCCGAAGGCAAAACCACCCGAGAGATCCGCCGCTGCCTCAAGCGCTACATCACCCGCGAGCTCTGCCGCACCCTGACCACCGCACCCGCACTCGCCACGACCACCACCCCAGCCACTTGACAGACATAGAAGCGTCAAGCGCCAGCCCGTCCTCAGCGGCCTGATCAACGAATACGAACGAACCGCCTAAAAGACCAGGTCAAGGCCGGTGGCCGAGTTCTGGCACCCCACAGTCTGGGCGGGGGGCTCAGGCGCCGAACCAATGGTGCCAAAGGCCAAGTCCCGGATCGGGCGACACGCTGCTGTAAAACATGTCCAACCGGCCCGGTGCCCACGACGCCACGGCGAGCCCGGCCAGGTTCCCCACCGGGGCGGCGCCGAGGTCGACTTCCCCGCTCCACCGTCCGTTCTCGAAGAACTGCTGGAACATCCGGCGATTGCCCTGCCCCTGGTAGAAAATGTCTAGCCGGTCGCCACCCCAGGAGACAGCAGCCACGTCGCGGAGGAGGGCTCCACCGAGGCTCGTGCTATTCCATCGCCGTCCGTCCCACCACGTCTGGTGGAGGGCGCTGTCCCGGGCGCGGTGGAAGACGTCGAGCCTGTTCGGCCCCCACGACGCCACCGACGGTCTGGCGCCGTAGACATTGCCGCCCAGGTCAACTTCGTCGCTCCAGCCAGCACCGTCGTTATAGCGCTGCATGAGGTGTTCGTTCGCCCCATCATAGAAGAGGTCCAACCGTTCCCCGCCCCAGGAGATCGCAGTGAGCTGGGTGCCGGGTCGCGTCGGAGTTCCGCCGATGCTATAGGCGTCGTGCCACCCGTCGCGGTCGAATACGAGGTGCCAAATCTGCCGGTTCGAGTGATAGAACACGTCCAACCGTCCTAGGCCCCGTGAGGCGGCGGCGAAGCCGTAGACGTCCTCGCCGTGTGGGAGAACGGTGCGCGCTTCGGTGTTCCACCGAGCGCCATCCCACCAGGTGTGCCCGAGCAGTTTGCCATTTCCCGTTACGCCGTGAAATACGTCGATGCGATTCGGTCCCCATGAGACTGCTCCCACAGCGGAGGCAAGGAAGGACTCACCGAGCCGCTCGTTGTTACGCTGAAACCAGGTCAGCTCAGGTGCACCACCGGGGCACCGCCAGCGCGTGGTCGCCCACTGCGACCACGTCGAGCTGTGGCCTTGTACCTTGAGATCGTATTCGTCACCCGGGGTGAAAGCGGACCGGATCGTCGCGGTCGTGGTGCTTCCAGACATGTCGTCAAGCTGATGGTGGGCACCACCCGGCAGTGACCAGCCCACATTTACCCGGTTGTACTGCGTAGGGTTGCTCCACTGCAGGGTGACGTGGTCGGAAGTTCCTTCGACGACTCGGAGGCTCGTCGGCGCTGGAGGTGTTCCAGGTGGCGTGATCGTGTTCAGACAAATCGTGACCGTGGAGCCGGCGGAGGACTGGGTAATGTTTTGTTCCCGGAAAATGTAGCCGTCGCGCCTCAGGCGTACCTGGAAGAAGTCGACTCCCGTGTCAACGACGTAGCCAGCCTCTCCGTACTGGTTGGTCCACTCCAGCCCAAAGGGCGAGTCGACCTGCACACCGGCGAGTGCGGCACTGGACACGCAGTCCGTCACCTTGATCGTGACCGTCCAGATCCCCATCGCGCCCTCTCCGAAAGCCGAGCGTGCGAGCGACCGACATGATGCGAAGCGTCACCTCACGCCTCTAAACATCGCAGAACATACCACGGCGGAGCGGATGTCGTCGGATACCTGACGGGACTCGAACCCACTGACCTGCTCCGACGACTCCGCCGCCGACCAACAGCCAAAGACGCTGCAAGTCAGCGACAGTAAAGATCAAGGGTGGAGGTGCTCGCCGCTTGCTCGCACCCCCTCATGGCGTCGTGACCTGCGCCGTTCTAGCCTAGCTAGCGTCTTTCGGTGGATGCCTTTGCTTCGTCGACAGGGCTCCTGAGCTGCGGTAACGCACCAGTTGGTGCCTGGTGACACGGACCCGAGTCCGGGCCCTTAGCTCCCCGACCTGGCCAACTGGCTATGGCCGCTGCCTCCGAGGTTGCCTCGATAATCGAGGGCGTGCTGCGGCACTGCACCGCCATGGAGATCGGCCGGCAGGTACGCCGACACCCACGGCGCGTCCATCGCCGGTGCACGTCCGCGCATATTCGGGTTAAATCTCGTTGACGGGCCTATCGTACGGATGTTTCTATCGGAGTCGCAGGCAGGGAGCGCGCGGACTCCGGGAGGGCCTCATGGCCGGAAGATCATCATTCTCAGATTTTCCCGTCGAAATCCAAAGACTCGTCGCGAACTATCGCGACCTGTCCTCACAGAGCGGGTTCCCCGAAGCCTCCAGGACCGGCACCGAGGGCAGCGAGACCACCGAGCGTTCCGAGGGCAGCGAAAACAGTGAAAGCAGCGAGACCACCGAGCGTAAGGAGACGGTGGAGAGATCCGTGGGCCTGCTTCGCGGTCCACGCTAGCCGGACGACCTCATGGATCCGGCTCCTCAAGGATCACCGACGGACGCGGGCGGCTCCGATGAGGAGCGGCCGTTCATCCCCGCCGAGGCGAGGCCGGCGGTCGTCGAGGGCCTCGCGAGGACCGCTTGGCAGGTCGCTGAGGCCCTGCTTGCCTTTGACGCCCCGGCGCAATGACTCTTCTGGTCGTCGCCCCGGACACGGACGACACCGCCGGCCGGTTCGCCCATTTCGCGAACCGGAACGGCGTTCCGACAGTGGTGGCGAGCGAGTTCGGTCGAGTAGGGATCACGGTGCACGTGACCCGGGATCGCGTCTGCCGCACGCGGATCACGGTCGACGAGGTCGAGGTCAGCGGCGTGCTGACCCGGGGGGTGGGCGATTGGGGCCATGAGCCGGACACGCAGCGGGCCTTCATCTCCGCCGAGAGATACGCGGCCTTCTGGTCGGCGGTCGCGCTGTGGCCAGGGCCCGTTGTCAACAGACCGTCCGCCCAGGGATTCTTCCCTCGCCTGGATCCTCTGGAGCTCGCCGGGAGCGGCGCCGTCGCCCCGCCACGCACCGTGATCCTCAACGACGGGTCCGCGCCCGGAACCACGGTGTACCGCCTGCCCAGCTGGACGATGGCAGATCCCGGTTCTCCTCGAAGCAGGTTCGACGTCGTGCAGATCAGCGACACGGATCCGACCCGTACCCGCCAGATCCTCCTTGCCGGAGCCGACGCGTTCGACGTGAGTACAACCGGGGAGCGTCTCAGCGGGGACCTGGCCGACCGGGTGGCTCCCGTGGTCTCCTGGCTTCGCCAGAGTGGAATGGAGTTCGCCGAGTTCACGGTGGAACTGGAACACGGCGTCACTCGGCTGTTCGACGTGTCGTGCTGGCCCGGCCGTCACCTGTTCCCGCTCGTCGAGGAGCAGGTCTACACGGCCCTGCTGGATCGACTCACACCGTGATCCTCTGCCTCGGTCTGGCCGCCGACCCGACCTTCACCGCCGGGGTGCAGGCCCTTCGGCGGGCGCGGGTCGCGTTTCGGTCCGTGGATCTGCCGTCGTTGGCGATGCGCGGCAGCATCCGCATACCGCTGGACAGCCCCATTGAGACCGAGCTGTCGATGTCCGGTGAGAAGTACCGCCTCGGCGACTTCGCGGCCGTCTGGTGCCGCCTCATGGACGTCTCCGCGGCCGCGCCGACTCCGGAACTGGCTGCGGCCGCCGGCGGGCAGGCGGAGGCTTTGGCGCGGATACTTGAGGTGGTTCCCAGCAAGGTGATGAATCCGCCGTTGCGCGAGGCTTCAGGATTCACCAAGGTTCTGCACGCGGTCGCCCTTGGCGAGGTCGGCGGCTGGCAGGTCCCGGAGACCTGCCTCACCTCCGATCCCGCGGAGGCGTCGCGGTTCATCCGGAGCTGCCGTAACGGCACGATCTTCAAAGGTGTGAGCGCCACCAAGACCTGGGCGACAGTCTTCGAGCCGCGGCACGAAGCCGACCTGCCACGCCTCAAGCGCCTGCCGGTGCTCTTCCAGGAGCGCGTCATCGGTCCTGATGTACGGATCCATGTGGTCGGCGATCAGTCGTTCGGCGAGCTGATCGACTCGCCGGTCCTCGACTACCGAACAGTCCGCGGCGTCAACAGCTACAGGCCATTGGCCCCGCCGCGGGAGGTCGCTGACGGATGCGCTCGCCTCACCGAGTTCTGCGGCGTGCCGTTCCTGGGCGTCGATTTCAAGATCGACCGCGCGACGGGAGAATGGTTCTTCCTGGAGGCCAACTCGATGCCGTGCTTTGAGGGATACGACGAACGCGCGGACGGCGCCATCTCCCGCGCGATCGTCGACTGGCTCAGCACACCGGAATGCTGACGCGCCGTGTGCCACGCACGTCCGGGTCACCTACCAATAGGCGGAGAACAGCGGCACGCCCCCCGCATCTCCTACTACAACCCCCGCCTCGCGATCGCCACCCCGACCGCGTCGAGCAGCATGCCGTCGGCAGCAAGCCCAGCCCGCCCACCAGCATGCACCCGCGGCTGGGATGGTCGCGCCGTCGACGCGATGCAGAAGCGCGGCGACAGACCACCGGCCGCAGCGAGAACCGGCACGGGGGTGCGGCACACCCCGAGAAAAGCTGAGGATCTGTTGGAGTCTGTTGCGTAGGCAAGGTCGGTGTCTGGACGCGGACCGAATCATGATCGGATGATGGGGTACGATAACGAGCTCAGCGGGGTCGCTTTGCGTAATGAGCTTCTTACCAAATGCGACGCCATGCACTTAGGTGACATTCTGCGACATAGGCAATCGAAGGCTGGCGGGATTCGAAGCACCGCCACGCCCCGACCTGCACGATTGCAACGCACAGCCAGAAGGAAGAAAATCGGGCAGGCCTAGACGATCTATCTGGCAGCCTATTTGCCCAGGTCAGATACATAGTCACCCTACGTGGTCGACCGGATTGACCACAATGCGAACCGCTACCCGACCATCCCCAG
>NZ_JALKFY010000852.1:0-35098 GCF_023242985.1 Frankia sp. Mgl5
GCGACCGCCTGCTACCGGCGGGTCGATCAGATCGCCCAGGGGATCGCCGCGCACCGAACGACCGAGGACACCCGCGGTCGTGACCAGATCCGCGCGGACGTCCTCGTCGACCTCCTGTGCGGGCGGACCGAACACGCGGTGCCGCTGCCGTGTGAGGTGCAGGTCGTGGTCCCGGTGACGGTCCTGCTGGGCCTGGCGGAGGATCCCGGTGAGATCCCCGGGTACGGGCCGATCCCCGCGGCGGTGGCCCGGGAGATGGCCGCACGGCCGGGGTCGACGTGGCGGCGGATCCTCACCGACCCTCAGGGCACGCTCGTCGAGATCGCCGACCGGCGCCTCCCCACCGCCGCCCAGGCCCGGCACGTCCGCGCGCGGAACCGTAGCTGTGTCTTTCCGGGGTGCGCACGTACGTCGCGACGCGCGGACATCGACCACACGGTGGCGCACGCGACCGGTGGGCCGACACTCACCCGGAACCTCGGGCCGATATGCCGCAAGCATCACCGTATGAAGCACTCCGGCCGTTGGCGGCTGACACAACCCGAGGAAGGAACGTTCGTCTGGACGGGCCCGTTCGGGGCGACGCTCGTCACCCACCCACATTCATATGTCGAACCGCAACACAAGGCTGGCACGGCGGGAGGGAGTGGTGATGAACCATCAGGCAACACCGCCTCGGAGTGGAACATCACCCACGACACACAGCCACCATTCCGACCCCCACCACACCCAGTTCCGGAACCGGAACCGGACTACGAGGTTCCACGGTCAGGTGCGGAGCACCCGGGTTGATCTCAACGGGTGGAGATTTCGGTGTTGGGGCGTCGAACGGCCTTCTACGGGCCAGAATGCTCAATGTGATTTTGTCGCCCCGACGCTGCCGCCGCCAGTATTGATGGGAACGGTCGGATCGATGCCCGCATCGTCGAACGCCGCCTGGATGCCGCCGGCGATCCGGCGGTGCCGGACGAGCATCTCGTCGAGATCAGGATGGACCGGCACTCCGTTCTCCACCACCAGCCTGCCGGCCACGATCGTGTGCCGGGCCGCTGTGGGCCCGCAACGCAGCCAGGCGTCGATCGGATCGGAGAGCGCTCCCGCGTACGCGACCCCGCCCAACGGCCAGACGACGAGGTCGCCGACAGACCCGACGGAGAGCTCACCGATCTCACCGGTCCTGCCGAGACAGCCTGCGCCGCCCCGGGTGGCGATCTCCAGTGCGTCCCGGGCGGACATCGCCGCGGCGCCGTGTCGCAGCCGGCCCAACAGCATGGCGGTACGAGCCTCCAACCACAGCGAGGCGGAGTCGGCGGATGACGACCCGTCGCAGCCCAGGCCGACCGGGGCGCCGGCCGAGCGGAGCTCGGCCACGGGCGCGAGGCCGCCGCCGAGAATCATGTTGCTGCTCGGGCAGTGGGCCACCCCTGTGCCCCACCTGCCGAGCTGCTTGACCTCCTCGTCATTGGGGCAGATGCAGTGCGCGACCCACGCCCGGTCGCCGCCCCAGCCAACTTCCGCGAACTGGTCGATCGGACGCCGTCCGAACACCGCCAGGCAGTAGTCGTCCTCCTCGGGGTCCTCGGCGAGATGCGTGTGTAGCCGGACGTCCAAGGACTCGGCCAGTTCCGCGGTGGCCCGCATGAGTTCCGGACTGACGGAGAACGGCGAACAGGGGGCCAGGGCGATCCGCACCATCGCGCCGTGGGACGGGTCGTGATGCTGGGCCACAAGTCGGGCGGAGTCGGCGAGGATCTCATCCGCGTCCTGGACGACAGAGTCAGGAGGGAGCCCGCCGTCCTTGACCGAAAGCGACATCGAGCCGCGGGTCGGGTGGAACCGCATGCCCAGGGTCCGGGCTGCCGCGATCTCGGCGGAGATGAGATCGCCGCCACCGCGCGGGTGCACGTAGAGGTGGTCTGTTGATGTCGTGCAGCCGCCGAGCGCCAGTTCGGTCAGGCCCACGTAGGCCGAGGTGTGGACGGCCTCCTCGTCCAGCCGTGACCAGAGTGGATAGAGCGTGGTCAGCCAGGTGAAAAGGGTGCCGCCGAGTGCCGGAGCGAAGGAACGGGTGAGGTTCTGGTAGATGTGATGATGTGTGTTCACCAGGCCCGGCGTTATGAGACAGCCGTCGGCACGCAGGGTCCGGGTCGCGGTCGGGGGTGTCTCCGCCGGGCCGCCGAGGGAGCTGACGAGGCCGTCGGTGATTGCTACCCAGCCGCCTGGGATCTCTCGGCGGTCGGCATCGACCGTGGCGACAAGCTCCGCGCCGATCACCAGGAGATCGACAGGAAGATGATCCGGGCGTTGCCCCGCCGGTGCGTCGCCAGCCGCGGCCGTGCCGCTTGGCCTGGCTGGGCCGCCTGGGCCGCCTGGGCTGCTGGTCACGGAGCCGGATGCGGTCATGGGCGCTGATTCTGCTGTTCCGGCGTTACGCGCGGATGACATGTGGGGCGGGTGGTGTGTTGGACGGGTCCGGCGTGCTTGAGGAGCGCGAGCGGCGGATCGTGGCGATCGACGACCCTGCCGATCCCCGGGTTGAGGACTATGTGGCGCTGACCGACGTGGTGTTGCGCCGGCGGCGTGAACCCGCGGAGGGGTTGTTCATCGCGGAGGGCGAGAGGGTGATCGACCGCGCGCTACGGGCGGGATACCGGCCGCGCTCGGTTCTGGTCTCGCCGGCGCGGCTGGGGGGAGTTCCGGAGCGTTTCTGGTCCACGCCGACGCACGGCGGGCACGGCGAGTGCGGCGGGCACGGCGAATCTGTCGGGCATGACGAGCACAGCGGTCGCGAGCGGCCGGACCACCATGAGGCGCCGGTCTATGTTGCGGGGCCAGCCGTGCTTGCGCAGATCACCGGCTTTGAGGTGCACCGGGGTGCGCTGGCGTCGATGTGCCGTCGTCCGCTGCTCAACCCCGTGGAACTGCTCCGCGTCGCGAGGCGCGTGCTGGTCTGCGAGGACCTGGTCAGCCATACCAATCTCGGCGCGATCTTCCGGTCGGCGGCCGGGCTCGGCATGGACGCGGTCCTGCTGAGCCCGCGGTGCGCGGATCCGCTTTACCGGCGCTCCGTGCGGGTGTCGATGGGCGAGGTCTTCGCGGTTCCCTATGCCCGGCTTGATCCGTGGCCGGGAGCGTTGTCCCTGCTCGGTGAGGCTGGGTTCGAGGTGCTCGCGCTGACGCCCGCGTCCGACGCTGACGAACTGGCGGTCGCAACGGCCGGTCCCGGTGATCGCGTCGCCCTGTTGCTGGGGACGGAAGGCCAGGGCCTGACCGGCGAGGTCCTGGCCACGGCGACCCGGCGGGTTCGGATTCCGATGGCCCACGGCGTGGATTCGCTGAACGTGGCGGCGACGGCGGCAATCGCCTGTTATGTGCTGGGCGTCCGCCCGTGACGACCGCTCAGGCCGACGACGCCAGCCAGCTTCCGACCGGCCAGGGAAGATTCCTGACGACCCAGAAGACGGCGATCAACGCAGGCAGCAGCGGCAACAGGCGGGGCGGGAGGCTGGGAAGCCGACGGCGCCATCCCGCGCACCGTGCCATCGCGATCAGCCAGCCGAGGGCGAGACCGGGCGCGGCGAGGACGAAGAACAGGTTGTGGTCGGCGGCGGCGATCGGATGGCCGTGCAGGAGTTGGTGCAGTCCGCGTAAAGTCCCGCAGCCTGGGCAGTCCCAGGTTGTGAGGGCCCGGAACGGGCAGCTCGGATAGTGCCCCGGCTCGGCCGGGTCGACCAGGTAGACGCGGACGCACACGCCGACCGCCAACGCGCCCACGGCGCTGAACCCCGCCAGCCGCGCCCGCGGTGACCGGTTCAGGTGCGGCGCTAACGGCCTTCCGGATCGGTACCGGCGGCCGACCGTGAGGGCCGGGTTGGATCGAGCCGGGTTGGATGGGGCCTGCGCGGCGGGCCTTGGCGCGGAGCGCCTCGCTCTGATGGAGCGTGGCGCGCGGGTTCCCACCAGCTGAGCGTAGCCGAGGGCACACTTCCCCGGCGCACCGTCGCCGGCCGTTGCGGCGGCCCCGTCGACGTCCGCGGAGGATGCTGGAGTCAGGCGGCGTCGGGAGCGGCAGCGTCGGGAGCGGCAGCGTCGGGAGCGGCAGCGGCAGCCGGGTGCGGTGGCGGAGCGGAGTGATGTGCATGGCACAGGCCGGCGATCGGGACGTGGCACGCGAGCGGGGGAGCGCCGGTCCGGTGCCGCCGTACGCGGCGCGGGCCGCGGGAGCGGACGATCCCGGCGCGGACGCCCCGGGATACGCCGGCCTGGCGACCTTCGCCGGCCTGCCCTGGATGCCGGGACTCGACGATCTTCGGGAGCGCCGGCCCGACGTCGCGGTGGTCGGGGCTCCGTTCGACATCGCGACCACGCACCGGCCGGGCGCGCGTTTCGGCCCGCGGGCGCTGCGCGCTCAGGCGTACAACCCTGGCACATATCATCTTGATCTTGGTATAGAGATCTTCGACTGGCTGGACGTCGTTGACGCGGGGGACGCGCACTGCCCGCACGGGCTGACCGAGGTCTCACATCGCAACATCCGGGCGAAGGTCGGCGACGTCGCGCGGCTCGGCGTCATCCCAGTGATCATCGGGGGGGACCACTCGATCACCTGGCCGGCGGCGAGCGGGGTCGCCGAGGCGGTGGGCTGGGGTGAGGTCGGCCTGCTGCACTTCGACGCCCACGCCGACACGGCCGACATCATCGACGGGAACCTGGCCTCGCACGGGACGCCCATGCGGCGGCTCATCGAGTCGGGGGCGGTGCGCGGGCGCAACTTCGTCCAGGTGGGGCTGCGCGGGTACTGGCCTCCGCCGGACGTGTTCGCGTGGATGCGCGAGCAGGGTATGCGCTGGCACCTGATGCACGAGATCTGGGAGCGGGGGAGCCGCGAGGTGGTCGCCGAGGCGATCGCGCAGGCGGTGGACGGCTGCCGCGCGCTCTACCTGTCGGTCGACATCGACGTCCTCGACCCGGGGTTCGCGCCTGGGACGGGCACCCCCGAGCCGGGCGGCATGAACCCGGCCGACCTGTTGCGGGCCGTGCGGCAGATCGCGCTGGACACGCCGATCGTCGCCGCGGACATCGTCGAGGTCTCGCCTCCGTACGACCACGCGGAGACGACGGTGAACAGCGCGCACCGGGTCGCGATGGAGATCTTCGCGGCGTTGGCGCATCGCCGCCGTAGCGCGGCCGGTGGGACGGCGGACCTTCCGGCAGGGCTCCCGGAGGCGAAAGCCGGGTCCTGAACTCAGGCGGCTGTCGGTTCCTGGTGGAGTTCACCGGCCGTGCCCACCTGGAGGATCCGTCCGCCGCGCATCACGGCCAGGCGGTCGGACAGCGCCAGGGCCTCCTCCCGGTCGACGGTGGCGTGCAGCACGGTCACCCCGATCTGTCGTTGCAACGCCTTGAGCTCGTCGCGCAGGGTGCGGCGCAGCCGTTCGTCCTGGGAGCCGAGCGGGTCGTCCAGCAGCAGCACCCTGGGGCGCAGCACCAGCGCCCGGGCCAGCACGACCCGCTGCTGCTGCTCGGCGGAGAGCTGGGGCGGGCGGCGGCGGGCGTACTCCGACATCTGGACGACGGCGAGGGCGGAGCGGACCCGCGCCGAGGTCTCGGCCCGGCCCGGTATGGTGACGCCCCGCGCGTGCCGCAGACCGAAGGCGACGTTCGCGGCGACGTCCAGGAAGGGGAACAGGGCGTAGCCGCCGAAGACCGCGCTGACGGGGCGGCGGTGGGCCGGCATGTCGGCGAGGTCCTCGCCGTCAAGACGAACATGCCCGGACGACGGTTCGTCGAGTCCCGAGATCAGCCGGAGGGCCGTGGTCTTGCCGCATCCGGACGGACCGAGAAGGCAGAAGTACTCGCCCGCCCGGACCGTCAGATCGACGCCGTCAACGGCAGCCACGTCCCCGAACCGTCGGCTCAGCCCGACCATTTCGATCTGTCCGCCCCGACGACCGCTGTCCGCCATGCTCACCCCCAGATCTCCCGGCCCGCCGTGGTGCGTACCGGGCGGGAACGACAGTCTCACCCCGGCGCGGGATGCGACCGGCCGCCCCGTAATCCACGGGATGCCGAGCGCCTGCGGATGGAGTGCTGTTGGGCGGGAGGTGATTGATCGGGGGGTGGCGCGGCGCGGGAACGTCCTCCGGGTAACAAGCTCGGGAACATCCGGGCGGTATCGGCGTGTGAACGGACGTCCGGAACGTCGATGCGGTAACGCCCGGGCTCAGGAACGGGGATCGAGGTGGAGCGCGTCCTCTTCCGCGGTGCGTCGCCACGCCTCGTGGTCGGTCGGCGTGTGCGCGCGATGGGCGCCGTCGGTGCTCTCCACGACCTGATCGAGCCCCGAGTCGTCGAACTCGGAATCGCCGGATGGTCCATCGGGGTAGATATCGGGACCGTCTGCCGAGCCGGAGCCGTTCCTTTCGGCCTCGGCGTAGGGATCCGGGTCCGGGATCTCGGCGGCGAGCTGCCGGTCGAAGGACGAGGCGCGTTCTTCCCGCAGGGTGATCGGATTGCTGATCAGCCTACTCGGCCGGTCCGGTGGATCCCAGCTGTCGTCGAGGGGATCGAGTCCGGCGTCCGTGGATCCGAGGTCGTCGCTGTCGGTGATCTCGGCTCGTTCCAGCGGGCTGTTGCCGTCCATGGGATCGCGGACGTCCCGGTCGGGCTGTTCGGGGTCCGAGGCGGGCCATGTCATCGCTGCCTCCTGTTCCGGCGTGAACGGCCGAGTTGTTCCGTGAACGGCTGCTCCATGAACGGCGGAGCGTGGGTGGCCGGTCGCCACCCGCGCAGTCTCTGACCATGGCCCTTCCCGGGAGCGAGTGGGCTAACCGGGTCATCCGACGAGTAGCCCGGCCGGTCGCCCACCCCCGCTGACGGAAGCCGCGGCAATACCGTATAGCGTCCCCAAATGTGGCTACTGTTGCTGAGCGGATTCTCGGGCAGCTCGCGCGCATTCCCGACGGTCTGGACGACGGCAGTCTGGCCGCGGCGATCAGCGCCAATCGCGCAACGGTGAACCAGGTGTGCCGCCGGCTCGCTGCGCAGGGCCGGTTGGACCGATCGCCGGGTCCTGGCGGGCTGATCGTCAATCGTCTCGTGGACGTCCCCGAGAATGCCGCGACACCCGAGCGAACCGGCCCGCCCACACCCGCGCCGGAGCCCGCCCCGCCCCTCGATCCGCCGAACCCCGCGCCGGCCGCGGTCGCCGCCGCCGATCCGCCTGCCGAGCCCGAACCGGTCGCCGCGCTCGACCCAGTCGCGGAGCCCGAGCTGGTCGCGGAGCCCGAGCTGGTCGCGGAGCCCGAGCCGGTCATGGACGTCGCGGCACCGGCAGCCGTTACCGAGACGCCAGGCCCGGTGGCGGCCGTGGCGGAGCCCGATGTCGAGGTGCCGTCGACGGAGCCGCCTGTGGCCGAAGCCTCAGCGGTCGACGCGGACGAGGCGGCCCCGGATGAGGCGGCCCCGGATGAGGCCGACGCTGTCGAGGTCCACGCTGCGCAGGTTGAGGCTGTTGAGGTCGAGGCAGCCCCTGAAGAAGTCGGTGCCGCCGACGCCGAGGCCGAGGTCGAGGTCGCCGAGGTCGCGGGCGCGGGCGATGCTGCCGCCGAGGCGGAGGTCACAGGTCCGGCTGAAGTGGTCGCGGCGGTGGTGACCATACCGGTGGTGGTCGACGAGGCCGCGCCGGTTGTCGAGGTCACCGAGCCGGTGGTCGCCCGTCCCGTCGAGCTCGGAGCGCACGCGACCGGTCTCACCGCGGGCGACGGCGCGCCCGTCACGAACGACGCGCCCGTCACCGGACTGAACGGTGCCACCGACGTGATCGCGGCGGGCGCCGTGGCGCGGGACGAGGATCCCGTCGCGGCGCTGGGCAAGGCGATGGCGGCGCTGGACGAGGCGGTCGCGGCGATCACCAGCGTGGCGGCGGCCGCGGTGCCGTCGCCACGCGTGGCCCAGACGGAGCCCGAAGCCCTCGCTTTCGCCACCCCGTCCACCGGAGACGCGCAGGCTTCATCGCCGCGGACTGATCGTTCGCGGCCCGACATGGCGGCGGGTCCTGGCCTTGCCGCCGGGGACGCGCCCGTGGACGACCGGTCCGCGCATGCCGTCCAGGAACCCGCCGCGGCCGATCCCGCGGAGGGGGAGAACCCGTCGTCTGGAGCGGATCCGGCGGCACAGGCCGGCCCGACCGCGCCCGCGGTTCGGCGAACGTGGTGGCGCCGGCTGTTCGTGCGCGGCACCGGATGACAGGCAGTTTGCTGTCGGTGGCGACATGCTCGCTGTCGGTAGCCTGGCGCGCGGGGTCCGCGCGGAGCTCGTTGTGCGCGAGCGTCATCCACCAATCATGAGGAGTGCATGTTCATGCGAGCGAGATCGCTCGTCGCTGCCGTCGTGCTGTCGTCGTTGGCGCTTGTTGCCTGCGGTAGCCGCGCGAGTGATTCCGGTTCGTCCGACAACGCGCCGACCGGTGGCACGTCGACCAACACCGCATCCGACACCGGGGTGTCGCCGACCGAGATCAAGGTGGGTGTCATCGCGGGGCTGAGTAGCGGCCTCGGCCCTGACACGTTCTCCGCCTCGCTCTACGGCGCGACCGCCTACTTCGAGGCGCTCAACGCGCGCGGCGGGATCAACGGCCGCAAGATCGACGTGGTCGACTGCGACGACAAGGGCTCCGGCGACGGCAACGTCGCCTGCGTGCGCCAGCTGATCGACGACGACGAGGTGTTCGCGCTCGCCGGGGTGACGGCCTTCGACTACGCCGGCGCCCAGTACGTGAACTCGAAGGGTGTGCCGGACATCGGCGGCCAGCCGGTGTCCGCGGCGTACGACCAGTACCCGCACCTGTACTCGATCTACGGCAGCTACTACCCGCGGGACGGCCACCGGCCGGGCTTCGACGGGACGCTGTACGCGGGCACCGAGAACTACCGCTGGTTCAAGGAGAAGCTCGGCGCCCGGGTGGCCGGTGTCGTCTACTACAACGTCGCCCCGTCACAGCGCTACGCGACCTCGATCGCCGACGGCCTGCGCGCCGAGGGCTACGAGGTCATCGAGGAGCAGATCAACCTCGGCGCGCCGAACTGGGACGCCGCCGTGCAGGACATGAAGCGGCGCGGCGCCCAGGTCGTCTTCGACGCGATGGACGACGGCGGCAACGGCCAGCTCTGCCAGGCGATGCAGCGCCAGGACCTGACCGTGCAGGCGAAGGTGACCACCGCGCAGGGCATGGCGGGCAACATCGCGCAGATCTACGCGAACTCGCCGCAGTGCCGGAACACCATCTTCGCGACCAGCACGTCGGCGACCTTCTCCGACGAGTCGATCCCCGCGGTCAAGGCGTTCCGGGACGCGGTGGCGGCGCACGTGCCGGCGGACCGCGTCGCGAAGATGAACCAGTGGATGCTCGAGGGCTACGCCTCGGCGCAGTGGCTGGGCGACGCGATGGAGTCCTGTGGGGCGGACCTGACCCGTGCGTGCGTCGAGAAGTTCATGAACCGCTCCGAGCCCTACGACGGTGACGGGCTGCTCATCCCGCGCGGCTTCAGCAAGCTGGCCCAGGCGCCGGCGGAGTCGAAGAACTGCGTGAACGTCGCCCGCTGGCAGGATTCGGCGAACGGCGGCAAGGGCGGTTGGGTCACCCAGAGCGGTGCCCTGAACAGCACCTGCTTCACGGTGCGCAACCTGCCGTACCCGGCGGCCTGACGCCCGGCCGGGGCCGTCCGGAAGCACTCCGGACGGCCCCGGACCCGCACTCGGAGAGCCGGCAGAACCGGCAGGATCGGCAGAGCCGGGAGGGTCAGAAGAGAATCAGGCGCCGGCGGCGAGCAGTTCGCTCGCGCCGAGTTCCGCCGGTGTGCCGGCGAAGGTGACCTCACCACGGTGCAGCACGTACACCATGTCGGCGAGGGCGAGTGCCTCCTCGGTGTACTGGTCGGCCAGGATCACGGTCGTGCCGGCGTCGGCGACCGTGCCCAGCCAGGCGAACAGCTCGCTGGCGACCTTCGGGGACAGGCCGAGTGACAGCTCGTCCACCATGAGCACGGACGGGCGCGCCAGCAGGGCGCGGGCCAGCGCCAGCATCCGGCGCTCACCGCCCGACATCGATCCGGCCCGCTGGCCCAGCCGCTCCCGGAGTCGGGGGAAGGCATCCAGAGCGGGCGAGATGTCCGGGTTCCCGCTCGCCTCGGCGATGATCTGCAGGTTGTCGCGGACGGACAGCGTCGCGAACACGGCGCGCTCGTCCGGCACCAGCATCAGCCCGCGCCGCGCCCGGTTCACCGTGGTCATCTTCGTGATCTGCTCGTCGCGCCAGGAGAGCGTGCCGCTGCGCAGGGGGATGAGCCCGGCGATGACCCGCAGGGTCGTGCTCTTGCCCGCGCCGTTCGCGCCGAGCAGCGCCGTCACCGCGCCAGAGGGAATCGCCATGGTGATGCCGTGCAGCACCTCGATGGTTCGGTACCCGGCCCGTGCGTTCTCCAGCCTCAGTTCGACGGCCGGCAGCTCACCGTCAGCCGGCAGCTCACCCGCGCCGGCCTGCTGCCCGATGCCGGCGGACGGGCCGGACTGCGGGCCGCGCTGCGCGGGCGGGCCGGCGGGCTCGAACCGGCCGACGCCGCCGAGCTGCCCGTGTTGCCCGTACCCGTCGGGGTCGCTGTGGGAGGTCACCGGTTCTCCAGGAGGGCGCGGTAGTGGTGCGGCGGGCGGATCATCGCCCGGCCGAAGACATGGCCTGGGAACCGGCCGCCGGCGAACCGGCCGCGGCGACGCCGGGGCCGAGGGAGGTTGTCGCCTGCGAGGTCAGCGGCCCCTGCGCCAGGTACACCGAGCGGACGGTCGGATCGTCGCGCACCGTCTCCGGTGCGCCCTCGGCGACCACGCGGCCGCCGACCATCGCGTAGACCCGGTCGACGACGCGGAACACCAGGTCCACGTCGTGGTCGACGAGCAGGATCGCCACGCCGTCGTCGGCGATCCGGCGGACCAGCACCGACAGCTTCTCGGTCTCGGCGGCGTCGAGCCCGCTCGCCGGCTCGTCCAGCAGCAGCACGTCGGGACGGGCGCACAGCGCGCGGGCGAACTCGACGAGCCGCAGCGCGCCAGTGGGCAGCGTTCCGGCGACGGTCCCGCGGATGTCCTCGAGCCCGAGTGAGCCCAGGACCTCCTCGACGACCCCGAGCGCGTTCTCCCGGCCGCGTGAGCCCATCCCGAGCAGGCCGCCCGCGTAGTCGCGGCGCCGGTTCTCCGCGGCGACGAGCAGGTTGTCGGCGACGGTGAGGCTCGGGAACAGCGAGGGCACCTGGAAGGTCTGCACCAGGCCGCGCCGGGAGCGGGCGTCCGGGCGCATCTTGGTGATGTCGCGCCGGCCGAGGTGCACGCGGCCCTCGTCGGGCTGCTCGACGCCGGTGAGCAGGCTGAACAGGGTGGACTTGCCGGCGCCGTTCGGGCCGATGAGGCCGGTGACCTGGCCGCTGGGCACGTCCATGTCGACATGCTCGACGGCCGTCAGCCCGCCGTAGCGGCGGACCAGGCCACGGGCCCGCAGATCGTCGCGGCTCATGACGCGCCTCTCTCGACCGGGTATCCGGGCAGGTGCGGTCGGTGCCCGACCAGCTCCCGGCCCTCTGTGGAGTCGTCCGCCGCCGTGCGGGCGCTCGGCAGCGCGTCCAGGCTCAGCCCGGTGCGGGCGGCGTGTGCGGCGACCGCGCTCAGCAGCGCCGCGCCGAAGGCGGTCGGTGCCGGTGCTCCTGGCGGCAGCACGATCCGCAGCTCGCCGAGAGCCGCTCCGCCGCCGGCGCCCGGGACACCGGGCACGTGGCCAGCGGCGCCGCCCGCGGCGAGACGGGCGCTGGTATGGCGGGTGGGCCGCGGCGCGGGGACGAACTCGTCGGCCAGCGTGCGGGCGATCAGCGCGAAGCCGGCCCGGACCGCGGACGCGAGGCCGCCGGGCATCCAGCCCAGCGCCAGGGCGAGGATGCCGACCGCGAGGATCGACGAGCCGGCCGGGGCGAGCACGTCGATGGTGACGATGAACGCCGCCGCGATGATCGCCCCGGCGGCGCTGTCGGCACCGAAGACGATCACGGCGGTGAACCACAGCAGGCTCTGCAACGGCGCGAAGTCGTCCGCCGCGAACGAGGAGGAGCTGAAGGTCAGCAGCCCGCCGCCGAGACCGGCCACGACCGAGGAGACGGTGAACGCGAGCAGTTTGAGGTTGCGGACGTCCACCCCGACCGCCGCGGCGCCCTCGGTGTGGTCGCGGACGGCGAGCAGGGCCCGGCCGAGCCGGCCGTGGTGCAGGTTGCGCACAACCAGCAGGCCGATGGCCAGGCAGACCAGCTCGAAGATGTAGAAGGCCTCGTCGGTCAGTTCGGAGCCGAAGAACGTCAGCGGGTCAACGTACAGTCCGGTCGCGAAGGTCGGCTGCTCGAAGACGAAGCGGCTCACGACCGCGCCGACCGCGAAGGTCGTCAGCGCGAGGGTCAGCCCGCGCCGGCGGATCGCCGGCCATCCGGTGATCAGCCCGATCGGCGCGACCAGCAGCGCGCCCAGGAACATCGCCCACATGCCGGGGATCGCCGGGAGGCCGAACAGGTCGCCGTTGGCGAGCTTGAGGGTGAGCAGGGCGCCCAGCCCGGCGTAGCCGGCGACGCCGAGAGAGAGCTGGCCGCTGTAGCCGGTGAGGATCACCAGCGAGAGGAAGATCAGGGCCAGCGCGGGCACCATGAACGCCGAGCGCAGGTCGGCAGGGGCGAAGGTCAGCGGGGCCAGCAGCAGCGCGGCGCCGCCGAGCTTGCCGAGGATGTCGCGCCGGGCCTCGTGCCGGCTGACCGGGCCGGCGGGGGGAGCGCCCCGGCTGGAGAAGCTCCCGGTCGAACCGGAGTCGCCGTTGCCCAGCTCGCGCAGCTTGGGTACCACGAGCAGCAGCACCAGCAGCGCGAAGATGAACAGGTTGGACTGCAGAACGATGAGGATCTGGCCGGCGTCGCCCTCGAGGGTGAACTGCTTGAGCTCGCTCTGCAGGACGGCGATGCCCAGCGCGGTCAGCACCGCCACCGGCATGCTCGACAGCCGGGCGGCCACGACGACGGCGAACGTCTCCAGGACGAGCAGCGTCAACCCGTACGGGTTGAGCTGGAACCGGGGCGCCAGCAGGATGCCGGTGAGGCCGGCCATCGTGGTGCCCAGCGCCCACCCGGCCGCGGCGACCCGGTCGGCGGGCACGCCGGAGAGCTCGGCGAGCTGGCGGTCGTCGACGACGGCCCGGATCTGGCGGCCGAACTTCGTCTTCGCCGCGATGAGCCCGAGCACGACGCAGAACGCGACGACCATGGCCAGCTCGGCCAGGGCGTCGACGCCGATGCGGGTGTCACCGAAGATCGTGACCGACTCGTTCGGGAAGATACTCGGCGCGTCACTGCGGGAGCCCAGGCCCCAGATGCCGGCCGTCATGCCGAGCGTGAGGACCAGGACGCCGAGGCTCGCGACCAGCGACTCGGCGGCGGAGGCGCGTCGACGGGCAAGTGGGCGGAACACGAGCCGTTCGAGTAGAAGCCCGATGCCGGGGGAGAGGATGCCGAGGGCGATCACCGCGGCCAGCCAGATCGGCAGGTCCCACTCGACGACCATCTCGCGGAACACGTACGCGACCAGGGTCGCGATTCCGCCCTGCGCGAGGTTGAGAACGCCGTTGGTGCGGTAGGTGACAAGCAGCCCGATGCCGGAGAGGGCCGCGATGGCCCCGATGGAGATGCCGGCGAGAGCAAGATCGATACTGGTCATCCGGTCACCCCGGGAAGGGTGTCGACGGTGCCCATGGTGTCGGTGCCCATGGTTTCAGTGCCCATGGTGTCGCCCCGGGCCCGCTCAGTACCGCTGGCCGGGCGCGGCGGTGCTGATCTCGGTGGCGCCGGTGTGGTTCGACATGGCGGGCTGACCGGGGTGGCCGCCTGCGCCGGTGTGCTCCCCGTTCGCCGCGCCGCTGGCGGCGGCCGCGATGATCAACGTGTGCAGGTCGTCGACCTGGCCGGCGAGCCGGTTCTGCGCGGCCTGCGTCGCGTCGACCCGGTCGGCGATCAGCAGGGCGCTGCCCACGAGGACGAGCGCGAGCCCGCCGAAACCGCCGGACACGACGTACGGCAGCTGGTAGGCCACGTCGGTCTCCTTGGAGACTCCCAGGTAGCACCCCAGTAGCAGGACTCCGCCCGCCGCCGCGACCACCCACCCCCGCAGCGCTCGCACGACATCGACGACGAGGCGCGACGTAGGTCGCGCTCCGGCGGCGGCTGCGGTCTGCTCGTCCACTTCGTCTCCCCCAAGGAGCGTGTCGGCTGTGCCCGTCGCCATGACGCGCCGCGGGGCACGTCCAGCGTGCCTCGCTGTGAATCCCCGACGACAGCCGCCAGATTAGTGCGCGGAGCTCACCAGGTGGAGTGTCAGGTTGGGCGAGGGCAGTTCCCGGCCAGGTGCTGGCGGGCACGCGGCATCCACGCGGATACCGCCCTGGGAGGATATGTCCCGCTTCAATCCGCCTTATCGAGGCCTACCCACCAGACATCTGTCGGCAACTGGTCACCGCCCGTCCGGTGTTTTTTTCCGGGCGGACGGCGACCCATGCATGACCGTTGGTGAAGATGGCCCTAAAGTGCCGGCCGGGGACCGGGCTGCTGTGAGCCCGGTGAGCCTCAGCCCTCGGCGAGACCGGCCTCAGCGAGACCGGCCTCGGTGAGAGCGCTGTCGGCGGGCTCGCTGGGCTGGCGCGGGAGCGGCGGCGCGAACACCGGGGTGGCCGCCGCCGAGCACGGCCCCCCGGCGAGCACGTCGCCACCGGTCAGGTCGTCGTCGAGCAGGTCGCCGCCGAGGGCGCCACCGCCGGTCGGGCCGTCGAGCGGCTCGCAGCGGTCCGCCCACACCCGGCGTCGGCCGGTGGTCGACCTGTCCTCGACCTGAAGCGGCGTGGGCACGCCGTTCAGCATCGCCTGCAGGTGCGCCCATTCGTGCGCCAGGTCCCAGGTCGCGAACGACCCGAGGTGCTCACCCTCGTAGTCGTAGACATGGAAGGGACGGCTCACCTGCTCCCCTCTCCGGCCGGGGACGGCCCGTCGCCCGGACCGTCCTCTCCCGCTCGCGGTCACGTAACTCCCTGCGCTGCGGCCGGTGCCTGGACCGGCATCGGCCGGGCTTCGGCCGCAGTCATCGTGCCACGCCGGCCCGGAGCCGATCGGGCATACCGGCTAAAGCTCCGCCGGAAATCGCTGACGGGTCGACGGACACCGCCGTCACGAGACGATCGGGACGTCGCCGCGCCGCGCCGCGACCGGCTCGGGCACCGCCGTCGAGCGCCAGGCGTCCGCGACGATCTTCTCGATGGTCGAGGACGGAGAGGTCCAGCCCAGGTCGGCCCGGATCCGGCGGCTGTCGGCGATGAGCGCTCTGGGTTCGGGCACCGGGGGCAGGGTCACCCGCGGCACATCCCGGCCCGTCACGCTCTCCACCGTCCGCAGCACGTCGGTGACGCTCACGCCGAGGCCGCTGCCGACGTTGTAGACGGTGCAGCGGCCCGGCACGGTCGCCCGCAGCGCGGTCAGATACGCCCGCGCCATGTCGACGACGTGGACGTACTCGCGGATCGACGCGCCGTCACCGTTCACCCGGAAGGCGTCGCGCCGGCCCGTTGCGACGCCGAGCGCGGCCGGGATGATCCGGCTGCTGTCCCGGTCGGCGTGCGAGCCGACCGCCCCCGCGACGTTGAACGAGCGCAGCACGACGGCGCCCAGCCGTCCGGTGGCGGCCTGGTAGGCCACCGCCTGCTCCGCGGCGAGTTTCGAGGCGCCGTAGGGATTCATCGGCGCGGGTGCGCGTGTCTCCGGGATCGGTGAGGTACCCGTGTCCCCGTAGACGGCGCAGCTCGAGCCGAAGACGAACCGCGGGGCCACCCCGGTGGCCCGGGTGCCCGCGTCGAGGGCCGCCAGCAGGTTGGTCGTGCCCGTGACGTTCGCCGCGAAGTACCGCAGCGGCGTCTCGCGGGACTCCCGCACCCTGGTCAGAGCGGCGAGGTGGCACACCCCGTCGAACCCGCGGCTGACGCCCGCCGCGGCGAGCTGGCGTGGTTCGAGCAGGTCGGCCTGGACCACCTCGATCACCCTCGACAGCCTCGTCCGGGCCGTCGCGTCCCGGACGAGCGCGGTCACCTGGTGGCCGGCGGCCGAGAGCAGGTCGGCGGTGACGCCGCCGACGAACCCGGACGCGCCGGTGACGAGGATGCGCACAGCGGCCTGATCAGACCGATGCCCGCATGCGCAACCCGGGCAGGAGGGTCTCCCGGTGGCGCCAGGCGAGCTCCAGGCAGGCGGCGGCGGAGGGAGCGAGCGGCTCGGTGTCGACGAGCCGGCGCAGGGAGGCCTGGGTGAACGGGATCCCCTCGTGCGCCTGCCGGCCCGGCCCCGTCGAGACGACCGACCCCTCGGCGTTCGTCCGGACCATGTCGGCGAACAGCGTGTCGAACGTGTCGGCCTCCACGACCAGGACGGTGAGGATCTCGCCGAACAGGGTGAGCGCGTCGAGGCCCATGCCGAAGCAGAAGACCCGCAGCGTGCCCGCGCGGCGCGCCTGCTCGAAGGAGCGGAACGGCTCGTCGGTGTCGTAGTCGATCGGCCGGGACGAGCTGCCGTCGTGCTCGGCGTTACCCAGCAGCTCCTCGCTGAGCTCGCGCATGACGTTGCGCCACAGGTCGAAGTCGGCCTCGTGGTGGAACGGGGTGATCCCGGACGGCTGGAACACCCCCGCGGGCAGCACGTGGTACACCCCGCCCGCCGTCGCCACCGAGCCGGCGCTGCGCCGGTGCAGGACGAAGCTGGCGCTGCCCCGGTCGAGCCGGATCGTCAGGGTGTTGATGGAGGGCAGCGCGACCCGCCCGGCGAGGTCGAACGGATCGCCGATGCGGCGCCGGAACGGCAGCGCGGGCCAGGCGAGCTCGCCGCCCATCATCGCCGCCGCGGTCTCGTGCGCCACGGTCTCGCAGACGTCGACGGCGTCGAAGTAGGTGGTGTGGCCGAAGGTGAGGGTAGGGGGGGCACCCTCGGCCTCGGCGACGTCCAGCAGCCGGAAGCTGAGCCGGTTCTCGAACAGGGTCGGCCGGTCGAGGTCGCGCATCGCCCGGGTGTAGCGCTGGTAACGCGACTGCGCGCCGCCGTCGCCGACCAGCGGGCGGGTGGCGTCGGCCTCCGGCTCGGCGCCGGTGATCGCCGGCTCGCCCGCCGACTGCTCCCAGCGCAGGCCGATGTCGTTGATGTCCACCGGGGTGTCCCACACCCAGCCGGGACGGGCCAGCAGCCCGTTGCCGAGACGGTAGGCCTCCGGGTAGAGCCGGGCCGCGGCGCGGGCCAGGCTGATCCGGTGGTGGTTCAGGTGGTCCCGGGTCAGCCGCCAGGCGCGCTGGCTGCCGGCGACCTTCTCGACCGCGGAGCCGCGCGGTGGCTCACGACGCCGGTCGGCCAGACCGCCCGGGGCGAGTCCGACGTCCTCGGGTGACAGACCGAGGTTGCGCGCGATGTGGCGCAGCGTGGAGATGTCGTGGATCGCCCGCCGCCCGCTCTCGACCTTCGACACATAAGACTGGTCGAAGCCGAGGAGATCGGCGAGTTGCTGCTGGGTCAGGCCATGGGCCTGCCGGTACGCCCGTAGCAGCGATCCAATTCCAACGCTTGTTGGAGTCGGTCGCGGTGGGGTCCACAGCCAGGTTTGTCCAGTCACCCGCTGTCCTCTCGTCCGGCGTCGGAGTAACGCGAAGTGAGCATAACGAGTCGGGCATCTAGGAGCGCACACACATAAATCGAACTGTGTCTATTAGCCGAGTTTTATAGCTGACCGCGACGCCGTATGTACTTGCTGTCAATGGCTCGGGGACATGGCGAACTCGTAGCGCGACGTTCCGCCGTCTCGGCGGGCGTCCGCCGGGAAATCTCGGGGGAGCACATCTTGGCCACCGGGGGCACTTCTTGCCGCCCCCGAAGCGCTCGTCGGCGATCACCGGTTCGGGATCCCGTCCGCCAGATCAAGGAAGACGACCACGACGATCAACGCAAAGACCCAGCGCAGCAGGCCCATTCGCCCCCACACGTCGCGGAGCAGGCCGCGCCCCGCGCGCCCGCCGATCACCAGAAGCGCAAGCAGCGCGCCGCCGACGACAACGAGGAAAACCCCGGCATAGCTACGATCCACGCCCAGGACGATCTCATGGCCGAGGGGTTCTCGGGACAGTAACGGGGTGGGTACTCGCGATGTCGCGCGTAACGGGCGGATTCCGTGTCCTGGTGTCGATCACAGAGCCCCTGCTCGGGCGTTCTTGATTACGCTGAGTAAGTAGGAGGCGTGATGTGAATCACATAGCCTCTTAGGTGTTCGGGGCCGCTCTCAGGCATACCCACCTGCCCACCGGGGTACACAAGGCCCCGCACTCGGCAGCCCGGGTCAGCCGCTCGACGGCCTAGGGGTGCCCGCCCGGCCGGCCGCACCGCCATCGGCCCGGCCACGCACCCGAGGACTACCCGACCCCCTGTCGGCGGACCACCCCGCCGGGCCTGATGGACTACCCCGCGGCCACCCCGAGGGCTACCCCGCCCTCGTCCCTAGGCCCCGCGCACGTTCCTGCCCGTCACGTGCCGCCACCCGCCCCCGCGACCGCCGCCATCCGGGCCGCGACCGGCCACCCGCCGCGGCCCGCGGGTTCGTCCGATGTGGTGCACCGGAAGCCTGTCGTCCCTACCCTGTTCCGGATGTCCACGGCGCTTCTGACCGATCACTACGAGTTGACCATGCTGCGGGCGGCTCTGCGCTCCGGCGCGGCCGAACGCAGAGCGGTCTTCGAGGTCTTCACCCGGTCCCTGCCCGCCGGCCGTCGCTTCGGAGTCATGGCCGGAACCGGGCGCCTGCTCGCCGCGCTCGCCGACTTCCGGTTCGGCCCGGCCGAGATCGACCACCTGTCCGCGACCGGCGTCGTGGATCCCGACACGGCCGACTGGCTGGCCTCCTACCAGTTCCGCGGCGACGTCGACGGGTTCGCCGAGGGCGAGCCCTTCCTGCCCGACACCCCCGTCCTCGTGGTGGAGGGCACGTTCGCCGAGTGCGTCCTGCTGGAGACCCTCGTCCTGTCGGTGCTCAACCACGACAGCGCCATCGCCGCCGCCGGCAGCCGCATGGTCGCCGCCGCCGGCGACCGGCCGTGCATAGAGATGGGTGGCCGGCGTACCCACGAGCAGGCCGCGGTCGCCGCCGCGCGGGCCGCCTACCTCGTCGGCTTCACCGCGACGTCCAACCTGGAGGCGGCGCGCCGCTACGGCGTGCCCAGCGCGGGCACGAGCGCGCACGCCTTCACCCTCGCGCACGACGACGAGGCGGCGGCGTTCGCGGCCCAGGTCGCGGCACTCGGCGCCGGCACGACCCTGCTGGTGGACACCTACGACATTCCGACCGGGATCGCCAACGCCGTGGCCGCGGCGGGCAGCGAGCTCGGGGCGATCCGCATCGACAGCGGGGACCTCGCCGGCGGCGCCCGGGCGGCCCGCACCCAGCTCGACCAGCTCGGCGCCGAGTCCACCCGGATCATCGTCACCGGCGACCTCGACGAGCACTCGATCGCCCGCCTGGCCTCGGCCCCCGTCGACGGCTACGGCGTGGGCACCAACCTGGTGACCGGGTCGGGCGCACCCACCGCCGGCTTCGTCTACAAACTCGTCGAGGTCGACGGTGAGCCGGTCGTCAAGACTTCTGTGGGCAAGCGCAGCCGCGGCGGGCGCAAGGACGTCCTGCGCCGCCTGGGCCCGAACGGACTGGCCGTCGCCGACCTGGTCATCCCCAGAGCACCCCTCGACCGCTCCGCCGCCCCGCGGCCCGCCGCCGGTGCGTCCGCTGTCCGCGTACCTGGCGGAGAGGCGCTGGACGGGGCTGTGGGGCGCCGGGACCGCCATCTCCTCGTCCCCCTGATGCGCGGCGGCCAGCTCGTCGCGGACACGCTCGTCGGCGCGGCCGGAGTCGCCCGGGCCCGGGAGCACCACCGGCTCGCCCTGGAGTCCCTACCGGCCGGCGCGCGCGAGGTCTCCTTCGGACGTCCATGCCTGCCGGTCGTGGTCGCAGCGGCGGAGCCGCGGACCTCCTTCTGACCGGTGAAGCCGCGGGCACCGCGGACAGGGGCCGCGCCGGCACGCCTGTCGGGAAGAGGGGTGCCGGCGCGGGTGCCGGGGCGGACGGCCAGACTTGACCGGTGGCCTCCGTCTCGTCGGCGAACGTGACGTCCGGCGCGACTGGCGGCGACCAGGCCCGGATACCGGCCGTCGCCGTCAGCGTCGACGTCGTCCTGCTGACCCTGCGCGCCGGACGGCTGTGCGTCCTTGTCATCCAGCGCGACAGCGAGCCGTTCCGCGGTTGCTGGGCGCTGCCCGGCGGCTTCGTCGGACCGGACGAGGACCTCGACTCCTCCGCGCTGCGCCAGCTCGCCGAGGAGACCGGGGTGACCACCGCCGGCCACCTCGAGCAGCTGCGCACCTACGGCTGCCCGACCCGGGACCCGCGGACCCGGGTCGTCAGCGTCGCCTACCTGGCCCTGCTGCCGAACCTCCCGCAACCCACCGCGAGCGGGGACGGACCGCAGGCCCGCTGGTGGCCGGTCGAGGACCTGGGCTCCCCGGACGGTCCTACCCTGGCCTTCGACCATCCGCAGATCGTCTCGGACGGAGTCGAGCGGGCGCGCGGCAAACTCGAGTACACGTCGCTGGCGGCCGCCTTCTGCGAGGAGCCGTTCACCCTGGCCGACCTGCGCCGGGTGTACGAGGCTGCCTGGGGCGTGGTCCTGGATCCGCCCAACTTCCGGCGCAAGGTGCTCTCCACCCCGGGCTTCGTCGTCGCGGTCGGCCAGCGGGCCTCCCCACGCGGCGGCGGCCGTCCAGCCGAGCTCTACCGCCTCGGCTCCGCGACCGCCCTACACCCCCCGCTACTCCGCCGCTCGGTCTAGACGCCCACCAACAGCCGATCCAGTCGGTTCCGGCGCCTTTGGGGTCGCCGGAGCTCCCTGTCCTGGCGTGCATGAGGGTCCGGGCTTGCGAGCCGGGTGCTTCCCCGGGACCTGGCATCAGGAGGTTCGGGACCCGGGCTCATCGCCGGGGTCTCGCATCGCCGGGGTGTTCGCGGGCCGGGTGCTCCGCCCTGTTTGCTCCCCGTCTCCGCGCGTTTGCTCCGGTCTCAGGGTGAGTCCGTTGCTCCGAGTGGTCCATGCTCCGACTGAGACGGTCGCTCCGCATGGTCCGCGGACCGTCCGCGCTGTTTGCTTCGCGACGGGGATCGCGACCCGCCGTGCCCGGACTCCAGCCCTCCGAACTGTTCCCGCAGAGCGGCGCCTGCCGGGCGACGCCGCGCCGGGCGCCCGGGCCACGGGGACCGGCCGCGCCGCGCTGGGGGTGGGGGTGGGTGCGCGGCGACTGTCGGTATCGGGGCGGGCTGGGCTGGCGGTGCTGCGTGGCGGTGATCACGGGTGTCGGGCGGGGTCGGGCCTGCGGCGCGGGCCTGGTGCGGCCGGGACCACGGTGTCCGTCGTTCCGGAGATCACAGCGGTGTCCGTTGTGACCGTGCGCGACGCAGGGCCGGTCCCCGTGAAGTCCCGATCGGGAGGCGTAACAATAGACGTCGTGTCCGTCACTGCCGTGTCTCCGGTTGACGTCGAGGACGTCGAGGACTCCCTCGAAGACGATCGCCTCTGGGTGACCATCGTCTGGAACGACCCGATCAACCTCATGTCCTACGTGACGTACGTCTTCCGCAAGCTCTTCGGGTACAGCGAGCGGAAGGCGACCAAGCTCATGCTCGACGTCCATCACAAGGGGCGGGCGACGGTGGCGTCCGGCACCCGGGAGGAGATGGAGGCCGCGGCGGAGCGGCTGCACACCTACGGCCTGTGGGCCACCATCGCCCAGGACTGAACGTCGCGGGCTGAACGTGATCGGGAGCTGATGATCGGGAGCGGAGGCGTGTGAACGGGTTCCGGCGCACCAGGGCCGGGATCGAGCTGCGGCTGCCCCGGCTCGAGTCGTCCCTGCTCACCGAGCTGTTGGGTCAGGTCGACGCGTTGCTGGAGGCGCCGCCGGTCGATGATCCGCTGGAGGCGCTCGTCGGGCTGCGCGACACCGCCCCGCCGCCCCCGGAGGATCCCGCGGTCGCGCGGCTGCTGCCCGACCCCTACCCGGACGACCCGCTGGCCTCCGGGGACTTCCGGCGTCGGCGCACCGACGAGGCCCTGGCCCGTAAGCGCGACGCGGCCCGGCGCGTGCTGGCGGCCGTGCCGGCGCCCGGTGCCGTCCTGGTGCTCGACGAGGACGCGGCGCAGGACTGGCTGACCGTCCTCAACGACCTGCGGCTGGTGCTCGGCACGCGGCTCGGTCTCACCGACGACGAGTCGACCGCCGAGCTGGAGAATCTCACGCCTGAGGATCCGCGCCGGCCGATCGCCGCGGTCTACGCGTTCCTGACCGAGCTGCTCGACGAGCTCACCCGGGCGTTGCTCTAGGCCGAGCCAGGCCGGTTCGGGTCAGGGCCCGAGGCCGGTCCCGGGCCCTGACCCGAACCGGGCCCGGTCCGGACCGGTGCATCCGGTCCCGAAGTGGGGCGGTTCCCCGGCGCCGTAACCTGGTGCGAGCCGGTCGTGGTCAGGTCTGTGTTCACATGGACGCCCGATCCGGCCCGTTCGCGTCGTACGGTTGTCGCGTGCTGCGCATCGACCGAACCCACTACGAGGCGATCGTCGCCCATGCCCGCCGCGACCATCCCGACGAGGCGTGCGGCGTCATCGCCGGGCCCGAGGGCTCGGATCGGCCGGAGCGTCACATCCCGATGGTCAACGCCGCACGCTCACCCACCTTCTACGAGTTCGACCCGGCCGAGCAGATCAAGGTGTGGAACGAGATGTTCGACCGCGACGAGGATCCGGTCGTGATCTACCACTCCCACACCGCCACGGAGGCGTACCCGTCGCGCACCGACATCTCCATCGCGGGGTACCCCGAGGCGCACTACGTCCTCGCCTCGACGCGGGATCCAGAGACGATCGAGTTCCGCTCCTTCCGGATCGCGGACGGTGAGGTCACCGAGGAACCCGTGGAAATCCTCTGACGCCCATGTGACGTTCTCATAGAGCGGCGGCGACGGACGCGCGTGGTGGGATGCCTGTGAGCGAAGGGCATCCGGTCGCGCGAGCCCGTGACCTGCCGGGCGGCACCGACGGCCCCGCGGAACCGACGCCTGCGGAACCGACGCCCCGCAGCACCGATGGCCTGCAGTACCGATGACGCAGTACCGATGATGACGCAGTACCGATGCAGTACCACCGCCCACGCCGGGCGGCGCGCCGCGGCGGACCCGCCGGCGGCACCAGAGGAAGGAGCACCATGGCAGTCCAGGTCCGTGTGCCGACGATCCTGCGCAGCTACACGGGAGGCGCCAAGCTGGTCGAGGGCACGGGCGACACGCTCGCGGCGCTCTTCCACGACCTCGACTCCCGGCACCCCGGGCTGCGCGGGCGGCTGATCTCCGGCGAGGGTGACGGCGAGCTCCACCGCTTCGTCAACATCTACGTCAACGACGAGGACGTCCGCTTCCTGGGCAGCCTCGACGCCAAGCTCAGCGACGGCGACAATGTGACTATTCTCCCCGCCGTCGCCGGTGGCTCCGCCACCGTACCGGCGACTTTGGGTGAGGTGACTATTCTCCCCGCCGTCGCCGGTGGCTCCGCCACCGTTGACTTTGCTGCCGACGACCTAGCCGGCGGCTGCGCTCGGGTGCCGATCTCGTCCGGCATGGCTACCCGGCTCTTCTGATCAGGGCGGCAGGTCCCTACTCATGCGTTACGACTCCCTGGTGGACTCGGTAGGCCGAACCCCGCTGGTCGGACTGCCTCGGTTGTCTCCCTCTGCGGAGGTCCGACTCTGGGCGAAGCTGGAACAGGACAACCCCACCGGTTCGATCAAGGACCGGGCGGCACTGTGGATGATCGCGGACGGGGAGAAGCGAGGCCTGCTCACCCCGGGCGCGACCGTCCTCGAGCCCACGTCCGGCAACACCGGGATCTCGCTGGCGATGGTCTGCAGCCAGAAGGGGTACCGGCTGATCTGCGTGATGCCGGAGAACACCTCCGTGGAGCGCCGCCAGCTGCTCCAGATGTGGGGGGCCGAGATCGTCTCGTCCCCGGCGGCCGGCGGCTCGAACGAGGCGGTCGCGGTGGCCAAGCGGCTGGCGGCGGAGCACCCGGACTGGGTGATGCTCTACCAGTACGGCAACCCGGCGAACGCGCAGGCGCACTACGAGACGACCGGCCCGGAGATCCTGGAGGACCTGCCGGGTATCACCCATTTCGTGGCGGGGCTCGGCACCACCGGGACACTGATGGGTACCGGTCGCTACCTGCGGGAGCACAAGCCCGACGTCGTGATCGTCGCGGCCGAGCCGCGGTACGGCGAGCTCGTCTACGGGCTGCGCAACATCGACGAGGGCTTCGTCCCGGAGCTCTACGATGCCTCGGTGCTGACCTCGCGGTACTCGGTCGGCCCCCGGGACGCGCTGCGCCGCACGCGCGAGCTCGTCCAGCAGGAGGGGATCTTCGCCGGGATCTCGACGGGGGCGATCCTGCACGCCGCCCTCGCGCAGGCCGACCGCGCGGTGCGGGAGGGACGGCGGGCCGACATCGCCTTCATCGTCTGCGACGGTGGTTGGAAGTACCTGTCGACCGGTGCGTACGCCGGCACGCTCGCCGAGGCCGAGGCCGCGCTCGAGGGGCAGCTCTGGGCCTGAGCGCGTAGCCGCGAGCCCCGCCCCGTTCTGGCCCATCGGCGCGGGGCGGTGCTGGCGTGCGACCGCGGCGCCGGGCCGCCCGGGGCCGCGGTCGCACGCCGTTTCAGCGTGGAGGCGGCGCCAGCGTGCCGATGAACGCGGCGAGGCTGCGTAGCGCCCGGCCCCGATGGCTGATCAGGTCCTTCTCGTCCGCTGTGAGCTCGGCGTTGGTCCGGGTCGAGCCTTCGGCGACGAACAACGGGTCGTAGCCGAAGCCCCCCGTGCCCCGTGCCCGGGTGAGCAGCCGCCCCCGCAGGGTGCCGTAGACGACGTGCTCGAGGCCGTCCGGGGTGACCAGTGCCGCGGCGCACACGAACGCCGCGCCGCGCCGCTCCTCGTCGTCGACGTCGTCGAGCTGGGCCAGCAGCAGGGCGTTGTTGGCGGCGTCCCGGTCGGCCCGGCTTCCGTCACGGATCCCGGACCAGCGCGCCGAGCGCACCCCGGGCATCCCGGCGAGCTCGTCCACGGTGAGCCCGGAGTCGTCGGCGATCGCCGCGAGACCCGTCGCGGCCACGGCGGCGCGTGCCTTGATGAGGGCGTTCTCGGCGAAGGTCGAACCTGTCTCGGGCACCTCGGGGCCGTCGGGCAGCGCGACGACGTCGACGCCCAGCCCGGTCGCGGCGAGGATGCGGCCCAGCTCGGCCAGTTTCGCCTCGTTGCGGCTGGCGAGCACGACCTGGCGTGGCACCGCGCTCACCGTGACCCCGCGCCCTTCCCGCCACTGCCATTGCCGGCGCCGGCGCGTTCCGGGGCGGGCGGGCCGGCGGCCGGCGGGGCGGCCAGCGCGGCGTTCTGGATCTCGGTCAGGCGGGTGCAGCCGGCCACGGCGAGGTCGAGCAGCTCGTCGAGCGTCGACCGTTCGAACGGGGTGCCCTCGGCCGTCCCCTGGACCTCGACGAAGCCACCCGAGCCGGTGCGGACGACGTTCATGTCCGTGTCGGCGGTCGAGTCCTCGGTGTAGGCGAGGTCGAGCATGGGCACGCCGCCGACCACGCCGACGCTGACCGCGCAGACACTGGTGACGATCGCCGCGGGACGTCCCAGCCACCGGCAGGCGTCGGCGAGCGCCACGTAGGCGCCGGTGATCGCGGCCGTGCGGGTGCCGCCGTCGGCGAGCAGCACGTCACAGTCGATGGCGATGGTGTTCTCGCCGAGGGCCTTCAGGTCGATCGCGGCCCGCAGGCTGCGCCCGATCAGCCGGGAGATCTCGTGGGTCCGCCCGCCGATCCGCCCGCGGACGGACTCCCGGTCGTTGCGGGTGTGCGTGGCTCGCGGCAGCATCGAGTACTCGGCCGTCACCCAGCCCAGGCCGCTGCCCTTGCGCCACCGGGGCACCCCCTCGGTGACGGAGGCCGCGCACAGCACCCTGGTCCGGCCGGCGGAGATCAGCGCCGACCCCTCCGCGTGCTCCTGCCAGCCCCGCTCGATCGTCACGTCGCGGAGCTGGTCCGTGGTTCTGCCATCGACTCTGATCACGGGAGGAGACCCTATCGGCGCAGGCCGGCCGGGGTTGCGCCGGACGGCCCGCGAACGTGCTCAGGCGTGCTCAGATCTCGTAGGAGGTGCCGGTGCTCGCGAGCGTCAGATCGCCGTCGAACGCGTCCGCGGCCTCGCCGTGGGTGCGTTCCACGTTGCCCCAGGGCACGAGGTGGGTCAGCACCAGCCGCCCGACACCGGCGCGGGTCGCGTGCTCACCGGCGTCCTTGCCGGTCAGGTGCAGGTCGGGCGGGTTGTCCTCGCCGTCGAGGAACGACGCCTCGCACAGGAACAGGTCGCTGTCGTGGGCCAGCCGGACGAGCCGGTCGCACACCCCGGTGTCGCCGGAGTAGGTGAGCGTCTTCCCGCCGGCCGTCACCCGCACCCCGTAGGCCTCGATCGGGTGCGCGACCCGGGCCAGGTCGATGGCGAACGGCCCGACGTGCAGGCGGCCGGGACCGATCGTGCGGAAGTCGTAGATGTCGGCCAGGGAGTCGTCCGGCCAGCGCTCGAACGCGCCGCACAGCCGCTCCTGGGTGTTGATCGGCCCGTACACCGGGAGCTTGGGTGGCATCCCCTCCGGGTGGTAGCGCCGGGCGTAGGACGTCGCGACCAGGTCGAGGCAGTGGTCGCCGTGCAGGTGGCTCAGCAGCACCGCGTCGACGTCCCGGATGTCGCAGTGCCGTTGCAGCTCACCCATGGAGCCGTTGCCGGCGTCGAGGACGAGCCGGAAGCCCTCGTCCTCGATCAGGTAGGAGGAGCAGGCCGAAGCGGGGCCCGGGTAGGTGCCGGAACAGCCCAGGATCGTCAGTTTCATCGTCCTACCGCCTGTGCCTGCCGGGGGGCCGCCGCCGGGGCGATGCTCACCGCCGTGATCTCGGGGCCCAGGAAACGGCGGCCCACCCGCGCGAACGCGGCGGGATCACCGGTGGTCAGGAAGCGATGCGCCGGGGGCGGCAGGTCGGGGTCGCGGAAGAGGCCGTCGCGGGCGAGCACCCGGTAGGTGTCCTTGGCCGTCTCCTCGGCGCTGCTCACCAGTGTGACGCCCTCTCCCATGACGAGACCGATGACGCCGGTCAACAGTGGATAGTGGGTGCATCCGAGAATCACTGTGTCCACGTCGGCTTCCTGCAACGGTGCCAGATACGCCTCGGTGAGTCCCAGCAACTGCCGGCCGGACGTGATGCCGCGCTCGACGAAGTCGACGAAGGCCGGGCACGCCACGCTGACCAGCTCGGTGCCCGCGGCCGCCGCGAAGGCGTCCTCGTAGGCCCGGCTGGTGATCGTGGCGACCGTTCCGATGACTCCCACTCGACCACTCCGTGTTGCCGCGACGGCACGGCGGGTCGCGGGCACGATGACCTCGACCACCGGTACGTCGTAGCGTTCCCGGGCATCGCGCAGGCATGCCGCGCTCGCGGAATTGCACGCGATGACGAGAAGTTTCACACCCGCGGAGACGAGTTCGTCCAGTGCGGCGAGGGCGTACCGGCGCACCTCGGCGATCGGCCGCGGCCCGTAGGGGGCGTGCGCGGTGTCGCCGATGTAGAGCAGCGACTCTCCTGGCAGCTGGTCCAGGATCGCGCGCGCAACGGTGAGACCGCCGACTCCACTGTCGAACACCCCGATGGGCGCGCCGCTCATGAGCGATGAGACTAAGCCGGAAACCTGCTGCTCACCCTGTGGCTGTCATCACGAAACCAATGTCCGATCCCGGACAGACGTCTCGTCGCGGACATGCCCGCCGCCGCGGGACGGCCTTCGCATCCCCGGCATTCCGCCAGGCCGCGCCGGCCCGGCAGTGCCTCGCCGGACAGCGTAAGGACGAACCGTTCGACGTGTCATCGTGACCGATCTCTCCGGGACGGCAGCTGCCCGTCTCCAAACCCCTCCCGATGGTCGCCCGGCGCGTTCAGGTGGGTACTCCATACGGGGACAGGGGCAGCAAACAGGGTGTAGTCTAGAACTGCCTGTAATCGATCAGTGACTAAAAGCTATCGAGCAGGTAGGTTGAGGACGCGACTGAGGTGTCCGGGTCGTTCCAATCCGTCCCCGGCCCGCGACACCCCAGTCGCATCCTCGATCATGCCCCGGTACCCCCGAGAGTGGTGGTCGGCCGCTGCGGCGGCCAACGCGGCGGCCTGGGTCCGTGTGGTCGCTGAGCTGCGGGTCGGGCACGGCCGGCCCGTGGCGGGGTGGCCGGTCGGCCCGGTGCGAGGCGGCCGGTCGGCCCACTGTCCGTGGACCTGGCGATTTTGGTCCGTAGTGCCGCTGACCTGCGGCGCCGTCTCTCGGTGGCACTGTCGGCTTGGCGTCGATCCACCCCACCGGCCCCGTCCGAGGCGTAGGAAGGCATCGTGGCGCGGTTGAGGGTGGAGGCGGTCGGTGTTTTCGGCATCGCCCTCGGGGGGATGTTGATGCACACCGTCCCGATGCCGTCGGCATGGGTGTGGTTGGTCGCAATGATCTTCGTCGTCGTCCTGGGGGTCAACATCACTGCCTGGCTTGTGGTCCCGCGGGTCATCGGATCCGTCGTCGCGTCCATCCGTCCGCTTCCGGCCGGCGGGGGCTCGTTCGACCGCGACCGCGACGCGGAGTGGTCGTCGTCCTCGGAGTGGCAGCCGGAGGCGTGGTCGTCGAGCTGGGACTACGCCGGCGGGGACGGCCCCGACGCGGGTGACGGCGACGGTGACGGCGCCGACGAGGACTGGTCCGTCGGACGTCCCGGCAGCGGGCAGGGACGCCGGCGCGTGCGCGGGCATGACGGCTCCTCGTCGACCGGCGGCGCCTCGTACGGCTTCGGCGTGTCCAGTTGGTGAGCCGCCAGTCCAGCTGGTGAGGCGGGTCCAGCCCAGCGGCGGAGTCAGCCCAGCAGGTGGCGCCGGTGGCGCCAGGCGAGAGCGATGAGGGCGGCGCCGGCGGCCTGCATCGGTTCGTGGTGGACCAGCCGATCAACGGTCCGCTCGGTGAAGGGGATCCCCGGGGTCCGGCGTTCTGGTCGCGGGCCGGTGGCGGTGTCGGCGCGGTCGGGCTCAGAGACGGCTGGCCTGGAGGCGTCCAACCGCGCGAGGTTCTCGCCCTCCGCGTTCGTGCCGACGAGGCCGGCGAACAGCTCGTCGAAGGCCGGCGCGTCGAAGACCGCGACGGTGAGAAGGTCGGTGGCGAAGGTCAGCGGGTCCACACCGAGCCCGAGCACGGACACCCGCACCGCGCCCGACTGCCGGGCCGCGGCCAGATCCGCCGCGAACGGCCAGCGCCCGTAGTCGATGGGCCGTGTGTCGCTGCCGTACTCCTCGGCCGTGCCCAGCAGCTCCTCGGAGTACTCGCGGGTGATCGAACGCCACAGGTCGAAGTCGTTGCGGATGTTCCACTCCGCCGGCCCGGAGGGCTGGAACACTCCGACCGGCACCACCTGCAGCAGACCACCGGCGTGACCCACCTTCGCCGGGTCCCGGCGGTGGAGGAGCACGGTCGCCGTCCCCGTCCGGCGATCCCGGCGGATCGTCAGGGTGCTGATGGCCATGCTCGCCGGCCGCCGGTGAAGCTCCCAGGGCATGCCCACCGCCCGCCGCACAGGAAGACCCTCCGCGCCCTGCGTGGCGGCCGCGTACTCGTGCGCGCAGGCCTCGCCGACGTCGAGCCCGTCGAAATAGCTGCCGAGCCCGAACGACAGGGTGCCGCACGCCCCCGGCAGTGCCAGGTCGGCGTCGTACAGCCGGTAGGTGGGGAGATCGACGAACAGCGCCGGCGGGTCCAGGTGGGCCACCGCCGCCGCGTAGCCGCCGTAGCGGCTGCCATCCGCGCGCAGTGGCCGGATGCCCTCACTCACCGGCTCCCGCCCGGTCAGCCCGCCGGGCTGCTCCCGACCCGGGTCGAGGTCGATCACCACCGAGTCGATCGGCACCGGCTCCGGCGGGATCCACCCCGGTGCCGCCAGCAGCGGCGTGCCGGCGACCCGCGCGTCCGGCGGGTACTCCTGTGCCGCCAGGACGGCGAGCGGGTGCCGCCGCCGTTTCAGCTCGCCCCGGACCCGCAGCCACTCCCGCTCGTCCGCCGTCATGCCGCCGGAAGCTCCCTCGGACATCCGCCTCACCCGTCCCTCACGCCTCCACGTCCCGGCCAGCCGTCCAGCCCCGTTCCCGGGAACCTTCCGGTGGCGGCTGATGACAATGAGAGCGCCGTCAGCCCGTGGCGAACCCGTCAGACGACCGGCCGCACGTGCCTCGCGCAGGCGCCGCCTCGCCCGGGGGTCCCGTTCGGGTATCTCGTCCGAAGCAAGTCGTCCCGGCGGTATCCGGCGGTATATGGAGAGGCTGCGACAACTCACTTCGCCGCGCGGCGGCCAGCCCCGCGCATCCGTCGCCGGGTCAGTCGGTGTCCTGGAGCGGGCCGAGGACCTCGTCGGCGAATCGTCGCATCCCGTCGATCGCCTCGCGGGAACGGGTCCACGGCCGGACGATCAGGCGGGTGACGCCGGCCTCGGCGTAGGGCGTGACGTCGGACGGACGGCTCACCTCGCCGTTGAACGTGACCTCGACGGGGGTGGTGCGCCCCGCGCGCTCAGCCAGCTCCGCGAGCCGGGCCAGCGAGCCGGGCAGGTCGGCGAGCTTGTGGTTCATCGGCATCCAGCCGGTTCCCACGGTCGCGGCGCGGCGGAGGGCCGCCGGCCCGTCCCCACCGATGTGCAGCGCCGGGCCCGGCCGCTGAACCGGCTTGGGCTCGAACGCGACCGCCCCGAAGTCGAAGAACTCGCCGTGGTGCTCGACGACGTCCTCGCTCCACAGCCGACGGCACACCTCGATGGTCTCGTCCACCCGTGGGCCGCGACGGTCGAAGTCGAGACCGACCGCCTCCCACTCCGAGCGGAGCCAGCTCGCGCCGATCCCGAGCGCGAGCCGCCCGCCGGAGAGAATGTCCACGGTCGTCGCCGCCCGCGCCGTCACGAACGGATGCCGCAGGCCGATGTTGTAGACGTTCGTGCCGAGCAGGATCCGCGTCGTCCGCGCCGCCAGGTGGCTGAGGAGCGCCAGCGCGTCGAAGATCGGGACGTTGGACGGGATCGGCGGATGATCCGATCCCTGGTGCGGGCTGCCCGCCGAGACGACCGGCACGACGAGGTGCTCAGGAACCCAGATCGACTCGAACCCGAGGCGATCCGCCTCCTCCGTGACCTCGTTCCACAACCGAGGGTTGACCCCGCCGAGGTGCAGTCCGAACTTCATCGGGGCAGACTACGCCCTGTCAGCGCAGAGACGCCCGGACACGGGAAGACCGGGAAGAAGGCAACGACCTGTGACACGGGCCGACAGCCCCTTGGACCACTGGGAACCCGCAGGCCTGACCGAAACGGCTTCGATCTTCGCCGCCTTTCCCGCCCCGTGGTGGATCGCCGGCGGATACGCGATCGAACTCGCGGTAGGTCACCAGTTCCGCGGGCACTCCGACATCGACGTCGCCGTGCTCCGCCGGGACCAGCTGGCCGTCCAGCGGGTCCTGGTCGGGTGGGAATGGTGGGCCGCCGATCCTCCCGGCGCACTACGGCGCTGGGAGCCGGGCGAGACGCTGCCGTTCGGCATCCACGACATCTGGTGCAGGCGAACTCCCGATGGGCCGTGGCGGATCCAGGTCATGCTGGAGGAAGCCGCCGGGACGGACTGGGTGTCGCGGCGTGATCCCCGGATCCGGCGTCCGGTCTCCTCGCTCGGACACGCCGGCCCCACGGGCATCCCCTATATCGCGCCGGAGGTGCAGCTCCTTTACAAGTCCCAGGCGTCACGCCCGAAAGACGAGATTGACTTCGCTGCCGTGCTTCCGCTGCTGGCAACAGATCGGCGACGATGGCTCAGCGACGCACTCGCCGCCACCCACCCCTGGCAGCGGCGGCTCTCCCCGGACGCAAAGATAGATCTGATCGTCCTGTACTGCTCCGACCTCTCCGCCTGTCACGAGTTCTACCAAGATCTCGGTCTGGAGTTCAGGCGGGAGCGTCATGGGACCGGCCCCGACCACTACGCCGCCACCTTCGCCGACGGAGCTGTTCTCGAGCTCTACCCGGCAGGAGCCCGGGGGCCGACGGGACGGGTCCGGATCGGACTCACGGTACGGCGAGCGGACCTGGGTGATAGGCAACTCACGCCGGGCCGTCATGTGCTCCAGGACCCGGAAGGCCACGCGGTCGACGTCCAGGTAGTGGGCTGAGTCGCCGTCGCCCGCCTGCGTCAACCTGGCCGGGCGCGCGCCGAACGCGCTGATTCGCCCGACTACCTGCTTTAGGATGCTCCCGTGTCCGCGCCGATTCGTGTCGTTGTCGTCGACGACCACGCGCTTTCCCGCCGCGATCTGGAAGCGGCGCTGGCGGCCGAGGCCGACATCGAGGTCGTGGGCAGCGCGGTGAACAGCCCGGCGGCCGTGACGCTCGCCTCCGAATCCCGCCCGGATGTTGCGCTGGTGGACGTCGAAGCGCCCTACGAAGATGGCATTCGGGCAGTGAGTGCGCTCAAGCGTGCTCTTTCAGTCGTGCGGATCCTGATATTGACGACGAGTGACGATGAGGCCCACCTTTTCGGTGCCGTCAGGGCGGGTGCCGTGGGCTACCTGTTGAAGCCGCGGTCGATGGGCGAGCTCACTGCAGCCGTCCGGTCGGTTCACAACGGGGCGAGCATCATCGGTCCGAGCGTGGCATCGCGGGTCATGAACGAATTCGCCGCCACGGCACGCTCGGAAAAGTCGCCGGCAATGCCACACCTTACCGTTCGTGAGTTGGATGTTCTCAAGCTCATGGTCGAGGGGCGCGCGAACCAGGAAATCTCGCGCCGCCTGTTGATCAGCGAGAACACGGTGAAAAACCATATCAGGAACATCCTGGAAAAGCTCCAGTTCTGTGCCCGCATGTGAGCGGACGTCAAGTGCTGGGCTACGAATCGTCCGTCAGAAAGCGCCGGAAAATCACCATGGGTCGTCCTGGGCTGTTGTAGCCCGGCTAAGTGGATTTAGGTGACGCGTGGCTGGGACGGCGAGGGGAAGGCGACGAGGGAGCCTGCCAGGCTGTGGTCGTCCTCGACGACCCGGCCTGAACCGTGGAAGTGGTCGAGGAAGAGCGGTGGAGCCGGTGACCCGCTCACCAGGACAGATGCACGTGGCGATGGCCGTGGTGCGGCCATCGATCCAGATGGGATGCGGATCGCGCTATTCTGCTGCCACGGCCAGAAGAATCGGGGGGATCATGCACGGCAACGAGTTCGCGACGATGGAATGGATCTGGGACCAAGGTTCCATCCGAATCAACCTGCCCGGGGGCCGGGAGATGATGGTGGCCGGTTCCTACAACGAGGTGGTAGCGGAGCTCGGCAAACTTGGTGGGCAGGGCTGGGACGTCGCCTCGTCAACCGCATCCAGTAACTGGATCTTCTGGACGTTGCGACGGGCCTCCCACGCGCATGACCGGGCACTGGGAACCCGCTAGCCCGGCCGAGGTGGCCTCGATTTTCGCCGCGTTTCCCGCTCCATGATGGATCGCCGGCGGATACGCGATCGGACTCGCTGTGGGTAACCAGTTCCGGGAGCACTCCGACATCGACGTCGCCGTGCTCCGCCGGGACCAACTCGCCGTCCGGCGGGTTCTCGTGGGATGGGAATGGTGGGCGGCCGACCCTCCTGGAACGCTGCGGTTTCCGGGACCCGGGTGAGGCGCTGCCATACGGGGTTCACGATATCTGGTGCAGAGTACGGGTGGGGCAATGGTTCGGGTCCCCCCGGACGTGGACAACGAGTTCGACTGAAGCAGTCGCCGACTGCGTGCACCGACTCTGCGTACGTAAAGCCCCGGTGCGGGTGATCTGGTCGGTGGGAAGCCGGTGGGGTGGTCGCCGAAGGCTGGCAGCGGTGGCGGGTCGCCCGGCGCTCGCGCATGCTTGGCCGACAACGAATGGGGGTGGGCCCATGCCGACATCCATCACCACTCACCATCCATCCGACTTCCGGCCAGCGAGCTGAAACCGACTTCCTCCGATCCGACCGGCCTTGTCCCCGGCGGATTTCTCCCGGCAATCAGGATCAGCCGGACGACCCGACAACCCGATCAGCCCGTCCGCACGCCAGAGCAGTGTTATCTGCTCCAGGAAAAAGGAATGGGTGGTGCATCATGAGGATGGCGCACGCGATTTCTGGTGCGACAGTCGCACTGGTCCTGGGTCTGCTGTTCATGGCGGTTCCGGCGCGAGCCGGAGGGCCAACGGTAACTCCGGCTACACCGGTGTCTCCGGGCGCACCGGTCACACCGGTCACACCGGTCCTGACGGGCATCAGCACGGCACACGCGGCCAGTGCCCGCGTGGACCTCGTCCGGTTCCACTTCCAGCTGGCCGCCCCCGCCGAGGTCACCGTCCAGTACGTGCCGGCCTCGGAACTGATACAGGACGGCTCCGGCCTTCCCGTCGCCGTGCGGGGCCGGTCCTTCGTCAAGGTGGTCTTCCGCAATGCGGCGGCCCATGACGAGGAGGGCAGGGCTACGGCTCCGCGCAACCTGTTCCCGGTCCGCGCGACCACCAATGTTGTCCAGGTGCGGTCGGGTGGCGACTTCGAGGGCGTGGTCACATACTTCATCGGCCTGCGCCAGCCCGCGCCCGGACCGCAGGTACAGCCGACGGCGCAGCACATCGGCACCAGCGTGATCGTGGCGATCCCGACCCGATAACCCGGCGGGACCAAGGGGTGCAACGGGCCCGGGGGGCCGGGGGGGGGGGCGCCCGCGCGCCGGCGG